>DATITY010000563.1:0-2246 GCA_035467235.1 Draconibacterium sp.
CGGAGGCAAAACGACCACGGCTTCGCTGATTTCACGCTTGTATGACCCGACTGACGGGAAAGTACTGCTGAATGGTTTCGACATCCGTTCGTACCCGCCTGCCGAAAGGGTGAAAAAAATCGGTTTTATTTTGCAGGACCCGTTTTTGTTCAGCGGAACCATCAGGGAAAATATTTTATACGGAAACGAAGAATACAACCATTTTACCAACGAGCAACTACACGAAGTTTTTGTTGAATCGGGGCTTGAAACGCTTTTGCAGAGGTTTGAAAACGGATTTGAAACCAAAGTAAACATGTCGGGGGAAAGCATCAGTCTGGGTCAGAAACAACTGGTTGCCTTTATGCGCGCGGTGTTGCGTAAACCCGAGTTGCTGATTCTGGATGAAGCCACCGCCAACATCGATACACTGACAGAAAAACTGCTGGAGGAAATTCTTCATAAACTGCCTGCGCAAACCACTAAAGTAATCATAGCACATCGTCTGAATACCATTGCCAATGCCGATGTTATCTATTTTGTAAACGACGGAATGGTGACCCGCGCCGGCTCGCTGGCTGATGCCATGGATTTGCTGATGAAAGGAAAAATGGCAAGTTGAAAATCGCTGAATTCCAGTTTGATAAAATTCATTTTTAAAATTGATAGGCATTTCCGAATGTGGCTAAAGCCGGTTCTGATTAATTAAGTTGACCGTTGGCTAAAGCCAACGGAAATATTCCGGTTCACAATTCAATTCTCTGTTTGTTGTGCTTCAGCCTAAAGAAGGGTGGCATATCTTTTAATTACCGTTGGGCTTTAGCCAACGGTTAGGTGATATGACAGTATCCCGGCTTTAGCCACATTTTAACTTAAAATAATCTGGAATTTTTATCCAATTGCCAGTTCAGCAAATTTCAAGTTGAAATAATTTTGCTTGCTGGTTATTAAAACTTTAGATTTGTGAATCAACTTAATTATTAAAACCTATGAAATCATTCCTATCAATTTTCCTGCTGTTTTGTATTTTCAGTGCCGGTTTTACTCAGCAACCTCCCAACAGAAATCAGGTACTTCAACAGATGACACTCGCCAACGACTATTTTATGGACAAATGGCCCGAAACTGGCAAAACCATAATTACCAATCGCGAAAGACCAAGCAATATCTGGACGAGAGGCGTTTACTACGAAGGATTGATGGCGCTTCACCAGATTTATCCGAAAAAGGAGTTTTACGATTATGCGGTTTCGTGGGGCGAATTTCACAATTGGGGAATGCGCAACGGTACCACCACCCGCAATGCCGACGACCAGTGCTGCGGCCAGACTTACATCGATTTGTACGATATTCTGCCTGAACCCGAACGGATTAAGGATATCAAAATCTGCATGGACATGCTGATAAATACCCCACAAGTTGACGACTGGTCGTGGATTGACGCCATACAAATGGGTATGCCGGTATTTGCCAAACTGGGTGTAATGTATAATGATTCACGGTATTTCGAAAAGATGTATGAAATGTATATGTTCACCCGCAACAATCACGGCGACAATGGTTTGTTTAACGAAAAGGATGGTTTGTGGTGGCGCGACAAGGATTTTGACCCGCCCTACAAAGAACCGAATGGTGAAGATTGTTACTGGAGTCGAGGAAATGGCTGGGTGGCGGCTGCGCTGGTAAAAGTGCTGGATATCATTCCCGAAAATGAACCCCACAGGAAACAATACATTGCCGATTACTTGAAAATGATGGAAGCACTGGTTCCCATTCAGCGCCAAGACGGATATTGGAATGTAAGTCTGCACGACCCCACCAATTTTGGTGGCAAGGAACTCAGTGGAACGGCTCTTTTTGTTTACGGAATGGCGTGGGGTGTGAACAACGGAATACTTCCGCGTGAAAAATACCTGCCGGTTTTGTTGAAAGGCTGGAATGCAATGGCAAACGAAAGCCTTCAGGAAACCGGTTTTTTGGGTTATGTGCAAAGCACCGGTAAAGAACCCAAAGATGGCCAACCGGTGACAGTGGATAAAATCCCTGATTTCGAAGATTTCGGGCTGGGATGTTTTCTGCTGGCTGGCAGCGAGGTTTATAAATTGAAATAAAAAGGGCAATTTTGCCAAAGGAATCAGAATTGAAATCGATTTAATAAATGAATTATGAAAAAGGAAACTGCCATCAAGCTTTTTGAACAAAAGCAAATACGCACGCATTGGGACGACGAACAGGAAAAATGGTATTTTTCGATTACCGATGTAATT
>DATITY010000564.1:0-5851 GCA_035467235.1 Draconibacterium sp.
GAAATTGATATTTTCAATAAAATAAACAGGGAAGAAACCGAGCTGAAAAAAGTCCAATATGTTTATATTACTTCCATTTCGAGAGCCGCAAAAGACGACCCTTCATTAATTGCAACGGATGGACTGCATCCTTCGGGGAAAATGTACAGTTTGTGGGTGCAAACCATTTTCCCCGTGGCAAAAAACTTACTTATTTACCGGTAAAAATGAAACCAACTTTCAATTTATCAACTGATTTTGCCAGACAACTTGATGAAAACGATATTTTATCAGATTTCAGACAGCAATTTTATTTTGCCGATGAAAACACCATTTATCTGGATGGAAATTCACTGGGCCGACTTCCGTTAAAAACCAGAGATTTAATTACCGATGTAGTTGAAAAACAGTGGGGTAAAGATTTAATAGAAAGCTGGAACAAAAACTGGTACACAAAATCGGAGGAATTGGGAAATAAAATTGCCAAAATTATCGGTGCTTCAAAGGGCGAAGTTATTGTATCAGACAGTACGTCGGTGAATTTATACAAACTGGCTAAAGCAGCTTTAAAATTTCAAGAAGGAAGAACACAAATTGTAAGTGACATTTTTAATTTTCCAACCGATTTGTACATTTTACAGGGAATAATTCAGGAATTTGGTACTGATTATGAATTGATTCTGGCACGTTCAAAAGATGAGATTTCCATCGATTTGGATGATTTAAAGGATAAAATTACCGAAAGAACAGCCTTGGTTGTGCTTTCATTAGTGGCATTTAAAAGCGCTTTTTTGTATGATGCGAAAGAAATAACGAACTGGGCGCATCAAAAAGGAGCACTGGTAATCTGGGATCTAAGTCACGCAGCCGGTGCGGTTCCTGTTGAAATGAATAAAACCAACGCCGATTTGGCAGTAGGCTGTACTTATAAGTATTTGAATGGCGGACCAGGATCACCTGCATTTTTGTACGTTCGGAAAGATTTGCAGGAAAAACTCTCATCTCCAATTCAGGGTTGGTTTGGCGAAGAAAATCCTTTCGAATTTGGAATCAGCTACCGTCCTGCACCGTGCATTAAAAAATTTCTAACCAGCACTCCTTCTGTAATTAATTTAATGGCCATTGAACCCGGATTGGATTTGTTGATGGCAGCTGGAATCAGTAATTTGTACGAAAAAAGTGTCCCGCAAACCGAATTTTTCATTCATCTTACAATGGAAATACTTGCAAAACATGGCTTTGAGATTGGTTCACCTTTAGATCCCCTGAAAAGAGGTTCGCATGTTTCGTTAAAACATCCCGAAGCGTACCGTATTTGCCAGTCACTTATTCAGCCTAAAAATGGCAACATTAAAATCATCCCCGATTTTCGTGAACCCAATAATATTCGTTTTGGTTTTACACCGCTTTATACAACCTTCACCGAGATCTGGCAAACTGTTGAACGGATTCAAATTATATTACAAACCAAAGAATACGAGCAGTTTTCCAATGAAAGAAAATCGGTGACTTAGTCTGAATTTATTTTTAGATTGTCTTATAAAAGCTCATTCAACATGCATTATTCAATAAGATTTCAAAAACCTTAAATGAGCTATTTCAACATAAAATCAGAGCAATTTGCTAAAAAATCCAAAGAATTCAATTTTGCCGAAAGAATCCTTTTTCAGCAATTTTAACTGGTCTTTATCAATTGCAAACTGAAATTCAACATTACTATCTGTATTTTCCTCAGATGTTAAGGTGATGAAGTTTTTTGAAATGTTCCATTCACCATTTTTGATCCTGGAAATTAATGAAACAGGCAAATTACACTGATGCAAATATTTTTTCCCTGTAGTGAATTCAATGTTCCAAAGTTCCTTTTTTGATTTTAACTGAGCCTCAGAAATATTCCGCAGTTCGTCCTCTGTTTCAATATAATACTCCACCAACTGCCACTTACCGGGTATTTGTTTCGATGGCCTCGCAAACATCTCGGTCGATTTCAGCCAGTTAAAAACTGAAGAGAAACTGATTTTATTTTCCATATTCAAATTTGCAACTTCGTTTTGACTTGCTTTGAAGTAAAAAGTTTAATGATTCTTTTCTTCAAAAAAAATCAGGCAATGTAAAAACAATGCCTGATTCATTTTTCCTTATCATAAAAACGTCTTTATTTTACAAAAGGTGCGTTGTTCAGATAATCGAAACACTGTTTAACACCTTCGAACTGGGTCATCCCCTGCCTGATTCCTTCCAATTCAACATAAAATTCTTCCAATCCATTTTTATATGCCATCTTGAAAATATTTTCAAAGTTCATCATTCCCGATTTTCCGAGAATCGAGCGGTCTTTGATGTGAAGAATCGGGAAGCGACCTGCGTATTTTTCAAAATAATCGAGCGGGTCGCTTTGACCCATCACTGTCCAGTAAACATCCATTTCAAAGAATACAAGTTTGGGATCGGTGCCGTTTAGCATTAAATCGTAAATTACATCGCCTTGCACACCACGTTTGCCCTTATCTTCATCTTTTACAGCTTTTTGAAATTCACCACTGTGGTTGTGATATCCCCATTTAATTCCAGCCGCTTTTGCAATTTCTCCTGCGTTGTTAAACACTTCACACACAATTTTTGCCTCATCATTACTTTCAATTGAGGGCATTCCGGGTTGAACCAGGGAAACAACTCCCATTTTTGCATGATCATTGACTGTTTTTTTCCAGAAATCTGCAATTTCAACCTTATTTTCTGTTGTGTACTTTCGAACCGGCGGATTTACATGCGACCCGGTAATTTTTAATCCGGCATCAGCTGCCATTTTTTTAAAGTCTGCTAATTCAGTATTATAAAATTTTCCTTCACGGTAACCGGCCAACTCAGCAGTTGCATAACCAATCTGTGCCACTTTTTTTAATCCTCCGGGAACATCATCTGTCAATTCTTTACCCAGTGAATAAAGTTGTAATCCAATACTTTTTTTCGGTGCAATCAAATTGCCTTTTGTTCCGGTTGCAAAAGCCGGAGACATTGATCCTCCAACCATTCCACCCACGGTTATTAAACCGAGTTTCTTTAAAAAATCTCTTTTTGATTCCATAAATTTTTATTTATTTGATTCGTATTTATTTTGAATAGTCTTATCTGAATCCGTAAATATACTAACAATTATTTCTATTTCAACTTCAAAAAAATTAGTATTTCCCTGAGTTTCGGTCCTTTCCCAATAGTACTAAAACAATGCTTTTGTTGAGATTGGTTTAATAATAAAAGGTTGAATGAAAATCTATTTTATGTTTTGACCCAGCATAGTTTAATTTGCAAAAAAAAAGGACAACTTCCGTTGTCCTTCATATTGGGTGGGCGATGAGGGATTCGAACCCCCGACCCTCTGGGTGTAAACCAGATGCTCTGAACCAGCTGAGCTAATCGCCCTAAATAAATTATTGTTTCTGAACGCGTTTTCCTTTTCTGAAAAGCGTTGCAAATATAAAACCTATTTTCAGTTCTGCAAAAAAATTGGCAGAAATTACTTACAAAATTTCCGCAACCACAAAAGTGCTGCCTCCAACAAAAATTAAATCGTTTTTGCCTGCGTTTAATTTTGCCGCACTATATGCTTCTGAAACAGTTGAATAACTCTCCCCTTTCAGACAAAAACCTGCTGCCTTTTTTGCCAGTTCCTTTTCATTCATTGCCCTTGGAATATCGGCACGGGTAAAATAATAAACCGCATCAGTGGGTAATAGTCCAAGAATTGCATCCTGATTTTTATCTGCAACTACTCCAAAAACAAAATGAAGTGTTTTATAAGCTGTATTTTTTAACTGATTGATTACCATCTCAATTCCATCTTCGTTATGTCCGGTATCGCAAATTATCAGTGGATTGTTTCCGATGATTTGCCAGCGCCCCATTAATCCGGTGATTTTTGCCGCGTCATGTAATCCGTCGTAAAAATTCGTTTTTGAAATCTTCCATCCTTTTTCAACCAGAATGTCAACTGTTTTTAAAACAACCGGCACATTTTTTAATTGGTACATTCCCAATAAATCCAGTTTTATTTCAGGATATTCAATTTTACCATTTTTCTCAATATTCATCATTTGCCTTCCATCCATTCCTATCATCGAATAGGATGCAACATATTCCTGGTCGGCAAAAAAAAGTGAAGTTTGTTTTGTTTGGGCAATATCCTGAAAAACCTGTTTTGTTTCAAATTGGGTTGTGCCAATTACAACCGGAATATCCTTTTTTATGATCCCGGCTTTTTCAGACGCAATTTTTGCCAATGTATCACCTAGTAAATTAACATGGTCAAGGCTAATATTGGTAATTACACTTACTTCGGGAGTGATTATATTTGTGGAATCCAATCTCCCACCCAGCCCAACTTCAATAATAGCAATATCAACGTTTTGTTTTGCAAAATAATCGAAAGCCATTGCTACAGTTAACTCAAAAAACGAAGGTTCAATATTCCACAAATTGTTTTTAACCGGGTAATCTTCAACCCATTTCACAACCGTCTCCTTCGAAATCATTTGGCCGTTAATTTTTATCCGTTCCCTGAAATCTTTCAAATGTGGCGATGTATATAATCCGGTTTTGTATCCTGCCGACTGAAAAACTGCTGCCAGCATATGCGAAACCGAACCTTTTCCGTTGGTTCCCGCAACATGAATTGTTTTAAAATGCCGGTGAGGGTGTTCAAAAATTCCATCCAGTTTCAATGTATTATCAAGGCTACTTTTATATGCAGCCTGGCCAATCCTGTGAAACATTGGCAGCCGTTCAAATAAGTATTCTAATGTCTCTGCGTAATTCAACTTACAAATTATTTATCAACTGAAACAAGTTAATTAATTTATGTTCTCCGGTAAGATATGCTTTGCCTTTTTCCATATTTTTAGAAAACTCAATTTTTTTGAAGATGCTAAGCAAAACTACCAAAAGTAAAATTTTCATTCTCGATACAAATGTAATTTTACACGACCACACTTGTATCTACCAGTTTCAGGAAAATGATATCATTCTCCCGATTACAGTTTTAGAGGAGCTTGATAAGTTTAAACGCGGAAATGATCTCATCAATTTTCAGGCACGCGAATTCACCCGTTTGTTGGATGAAATTATTGGGGATGAGTTATTTAACGGTGGAAAGTCTCTGGGAGTCGGGAAAGGAAAATTGCGTATCGAAACAGGCAAACCATTCTCCGACATTTTAAAAGCCTCATTCAGGGAAGATATTCCAGACCACCGGATTCTTTCTATTGCAGAATACATCTCACTGGCTTATCCGAAACGGAAAACAGTTTTGGTGAGTAAGGATATAAATCTTCGGATGAAGGCCAAATCACTTGGAATTCAGGCTGAAGATTATAAAACAGACCAGGTAACCGATCGCAATGTTCTTGATAAAACGGTAACCACTTTTGAAAATTTCAACGATGGTTTGATTGAAATTTTATACAATCAGGGATCGATTGCAACCGACGATGTTAAAGCCAATTTTGCTCCGGAAGCCAACGAATGTTTCATTTTTAAAGGAACTTCATCAAGTGCACTGGCACGTTTCGATGCCAAATCCAAAAGAATATACCGAATCGAAAAGAAACCCGCATACGGAATTAAACCACGAAATGCAGAACAAACTTTTAGTTTGAACATGTTGATGGATCCCGAAATAAAACTGGTTGCTCTTACTGGTAAAGCCGGAACCGGAAAAACCTTGCTCGCGCTTGCCGCTGCCATTGAACAAAACCGTCTTTACGAAACAATTTTATTGGCGCGCCCAATTGTAGCGTTAAGTAACCGCGATATCGGGTATTTACCCGGCGATGCGTCAGAAAAAATCAGTCCGTACATGCAGCCACTTTTCGATAAC
>DATITY010000565.1:0-9176 GCA_035467235.1 Draconibacterium sp.
AATCAGCTTTGGCTTGTGTTCCAGTGCCAGCGCTTCCATTTGGTCATAGTCAACCAAACCGGTGTCTTCCTTTACCATGTAGGCAATCGGATTGTATAAAATTCCCGAAGAGTTAACCGGCGAACCATGCGAAAGGTGCCCACCATGCGACAAATTGAGGCCAAGAAAACTATCGCCAGGATTTAAAATCACACTTAAAACAGCAGCGTTGGCCTGTGCTCCGGAGTGTGGCTGAACATTGGCCCATTCGGCGCCATATAAATGTTTAATGCGATCGATGGCTAACTGCTCTGTCATATCAACAAACTGGCATCCACCGTAATAACGCCTGCCGGGATAACCTTCAGCATATTTGTTGGTCATCACCGAACCCATGGCTTCCAAAACCTGGTCGCTCACAAAGTTCTCCGACGCAATTAACTCGATTCCTCCCAACTGCCGCTGGCGCTCTTTCTCAATGATTTCGAAAACCAAATTATCTCTCTTCATTTTTGAATTTATCTTGAAATTTGAATGCCCAAAGGTAATATATTTTAGTGGAGCCGTTTAAATTAACCCATTTCAAACGGCGAATAGTTTTTAACATTTAACTCACAGTTTTGATTGCCTGCCGCCAGAAACAAAAAGCCAGCAACAATTTTTCATTTAAAATCTGGTTCTCCCATCATCCTTAATTTTCCGAAAGAGGGATTCCAATTCTTTCACTTTTTCGGGATTTTCTTTGGCCAGATTTTTAGTTTCGCCCAAATCATTGGTAAGATTATAAAGTTGAGGTTCGGGATCGGTACCCATTTCAGTATTGGTGTTCATATTCATTTTTGGTCTGTCGCTGGGTACTATGTATTTCCATTCACCCTGAATGAGCGCATTTGTACTGATTCCCTGGTGAACAAAATGCCCGCGTTCAACCTCCGATTTTCCAAGTAGCTGGTCGAGCATTTCGTAACTGTCAACTGCATCAGTTTCCTTCAAATCCAAATTCAGCATTTTTGCAAACGAAGCCATGAAATCAACCTGTGAAATCAGAACATCCGAAGTTCCATATTTTATTCGTCCGGGCCAGCTTACAATAAACGGCACCTGGGTTCCTGCGTTAAAAGCGCTGTATTTTCCTCCACGCAGAGGTCCTGCCGGTTTGTGGTCGCCAAGCAGCTCAACCGCCTGATCTTTATATCCGTCATCTACAACCGGCCCGTTGTCGCTGGTAAAAATTACAATGGTTTTTTCAGTCAACTGAAGCGATTCGAGTTTTTTCACTATTTCGCCAACCGCCCAATCCATTTCAAGAATTGCATCGCCCCGGGGCCCCATTCCGCTTTTGCCAACAAACCGGGGATGCGGAACCCGCGGCACATGAATGTCGTGCGTTGAATAATACAGGAAGAACGGAATTTCTTTGTTTTTGTCAATAAAATCGAGTGCTTTTTGACAAATCGCGTCGGCCATGTATTCATCAACCCAGCGAGCTGAATTTCCCCCAGTCATAAAACCGATGCGGCTGATTCCATTGATGATGGTATTATTATGTCCATGACTGGGGTGCATTTTCAGTAACTCAGGATTTTCAAGACCAGTAGGTTCATTGCCCACTTTTTCTTTATAATTAACTAAAATCGGGTCGGCTGGATCAAGTCCTAAAACCCGCCCGTTTTCGGTATAAACACAGGGAACACGGTCGCCGGTTGCAGGAATCAGAAACGAGTAATCAAATCCAATATCCTGTGGGCCGGGAGTTATAAAACCATTCCAGTCGGGGCCTCCTTCACCTCCCAAACCAAGATGCCATTTGCCAACTACACCTGTTCTGTAACCTGCTTCAGAAAAAATATCAGCCAAAGTACGGGTTTCTGGTTTGATAATCATGGCTGCATCGCCGGGCGCTATTCCGGTTCCTTCCTGCCGGAAAGCATATCCACCAGTTAACATTGAAAACCTTGAAGGAGTGCACGATGCCGAAGAACTATGGCCGTTTGTAAACCTGATTCCGGTAGCTGCCAGGTTATCGATATTGGGCGTACTTATTTTTGTCGCTCCATAACAACTAACATCTCCGTAACCCAAATCGTCGATATAAATAATGACTACGTTTGGTTTTACAGTTTCTGATTCAGCGGTTTGGTTTTGTTTTGAGGAACAAGCTGAAATTCCGATAATCAAAAGAAATACAATGGCAAGCTGAAATAATTTCATTTTTAAGGTTTTTGAATTCCTTCAAAAATACAATTATTTGGGAAGCTGAAAAATGGAATATCAGGAAACTTTGATTAACAATTCAGGTTTTGCCTGCTCGAAATACTTCTGAAACAGGGCAAATCGTTGTGATTTTGATTGTGATTTTTTCTGACGCACGAAATCGTAATGCAAAGGCGAAAACCGTTCCATTTCCGCCAGATAATCTTTTGAAAATCCTGTTTCGTTTAAACCAACCGACTCAATTGCCATGGTTTCAATGCTGCGGTTCATTAAGTTCAGAAATACATCAACATTTGGCGCTTCAAAACATTTCATTTCTTCAAGCGCCACCCTTCCAAAATGGACAGTCCTGTTTACAAATTCGCCGAGATTATTATTCCGGAGTGAAGTACACATGGTATTTGTGTTTGCCTCTGCATCCTCTTTCATATCCTGAATATCATCAAGCAACTGAAGGTAAATTCCGTACCCAAAAAGGGCTTGTTCCTGCTGTTTTGTAAGTTTTCCGGCCACCAGATAACCGTCCGCAAGAACCGATGCGCCACCTTTTTCAAAACATACGCGCCGAATCTCATTTTCAGTTAATCTATCCGATTTTAATAATTTCAAACTATCGGTTTGCCCTTTTTGAATGGCATACAAACTTTGGTAAACTTCAGGGAAACCGATTCGGTTAAATTGTTCCTCAAACATGCCAACCAGTTGAAAAAGCTGCGCTTCGGTATGACTGAACGGTGTAATAGTTTCGCCATGCAACCGTCGATTAAAACGCACACTGAACTCCTGTTTTTCCTTACCCGAAATATTCGGATCGTCAAGCAAATTGTCGCTGTACGGGTAAATCATGCTGTATGCAAAAACAGAAGGCGTAATTTCGACAGGCAAGTTCATCATTAACTGTAGTCCGTTCATAATCCATACATTGCGCAATCCCTGGTAAATGTTTTCGGGCGTAAGTTCGGGGCCAAATTCACGCGCCTGATAAAAAAAATCCTTACTCACGCCCCTGAATTGTTCAGAAAGAATTATTTCAAGATGAGCTTCCTCAAAATCAAATATACTTTTCAAAAACGACCTGAAAACCGGAAAGAATTTACTTTCAGGATTACTGTTTTTGAGTTTTTTGATGTTTGAGCGTGATTGTAGCGATTTTAATTTAAGCTGAATCTGCTCAAAGTTGTACTCCCGCTCAATTTGCTCATTGTCGGTATAAACGCGATTAAAAACCGGGAAATGTGCAGGGCTTTTTTCCCAGATATTGATGAAATGGTCGATGTAAGTTTCTACAGTCATCATGGCTTTTAGTTTGAGCATAAAATTAAACAAACAAATAATATTCCGGGTCTTTTTTAGACGAACGAATCATTTTAAAGGGTTAAACGATAAATTACAAACGGTGATTAAAGAATTGACAGAAAGAAATTAAAATCCTTACGAACCTCTTCTTAAAAATTAAGGTTGAGTAAAACAAACCTTTGAACTGAATTGATTATCCCCTCTATATGCCTGTAAAAAAATAAAACTTTGTTTGAAAAACGCATTTTTGCGATGATAACCTGGAACAAATTGACTATGATGCCGAAGTAAATCAGGCTTTACGCTTTGCCGTGTGCTCCTTGTCCCTTGCTGCCGGCACCCTCCCTGTATTTCAATTGCATCCCCAGAATGAAGTTACGCAGAATCTGGTCCTTACATTCGCGGTACTGACTTTGGTCAGGTTTGCGGAAGAATGCGCTCAATTCGTGTTTGCTGATTTGCAGATCTGCCAGTTTCAGCAACTCCAGGATGTCTTCATCTTTTAAGTTGAGTGCAATTTTAAATTTTCTGAAGATGATGTTGTTGTTGAGTTGTTTTTCGGGAATGGGTTGCAGTCCTTCTTTTTTACCACGTTTATCGATGATTAATCCATTCAGAAATGCAGAAAGTTGAAAGCCTGACAGTGCAACGTAATCGGGGTCGATGTCTTTTTTTAACCACTGGCTGATTTCTTCGCGGGTAGCTTTTATTCCGCCCAACGAAAAAATTTCCATCATTTTTGTATCATTAAAATCGAGGGCATAACGGGTACGACGCAAAATATCGTTATTATCCATTCTTTTTACGGTTCGATTGTTTTATTGAACAACAAAAACTGTTGCCAAAAAACGGGTAGTACATTATTTGCTGATTTGAACCCGCACTGCATTCGGGCCGCGTTGTCCCATTTCAACTTCGTAGGTAACCAAATTACCTTCCCTGATTTCACCAATTACGTTGTTGGCATGCACAAAAACATCCTGTTTTGTCTCAAGATCTTTAATAAAACCAAATCCTTTCGATTCATTATAAAACGAAACAGTACCTTTTCTTACCGGATCTACTTCTTCAGTGCTGCCTTTTGGCACACTAACGGCAATGTCTTCCAGTTTAATTTCTGTTTTGCTGCTTGGATCAATAGGTTCGCTTGTGATTACACCGTTTTCGTCAACATAGGCAATCATGTCGTCGAAACTCGATTTTTCACCGTCTTTTTTTGCAAGCTTTTTAGCTATTTTTTCTTTTCTTTTTTTCTCTTTTTTGTTCCTGACGTCTTTTTTATTAAAAGATTCCTGCGATCTACCCATAGATGATTTTAATTATTGTGATTTACTATTTTCATTTAATATTCTACCTGTGCGTATTCGTTGCTATGCTTCAAAAGGTTTCGCAATTTTATAAGAGCACTGTTTTTTATTTGCCTGATTCTCTCTGTTGATGTTCCGTAACTATTTGCAATATCATAAAGCGATAACACAGTAGAATTGTTCAATCCGTAGCACATTGTTAATACTCCGGCTTCGCGTTCGGTTAATTTGCGTATAGCACGCTGAATATTTGTTCTTACCGATTCGTCGATTAAATGATTATCGGGGGTAGGAAAATCTTCATTCTGAATGATATCGTATAAACTAAAATCACTTTCGCCATCATTTATCAATGGCTTATCGAACGAAATCTGTTTCTTTTTAATTGAATTTGCTGTCTCAACTTCTCCCAGTGAAATTTCCAGGTATTGGGCAATTTCAGAGTTTGTGGGTTCGCGTTCCAATTGTTGTTCCAGAAACGGAATAGCTTTTGAAATTTTATTTATGGACGAAATCCTGTTCAATGGCAAACGCACAATACGGGTATGTTCGGAAATGGCCTCCATAATCGACTGGCGAATCCACCAAACCGCGTAAGAGATAAACTTGAATCCCCTTGTTTCATCGAATTTTTGTGCTGCTTTTACCAATCCCAGATTCCCCTGATTGATTAAATCGGGAAACGATAAACCCTGATTCTGGTACTGTTTGGCTACCGAAACCACAAAGCGGAGATTTGCAACAACTAATTTTTCGAGCGCAACCGTGTCGCCACTTCTAATTCGAATTGAAAGCGAAACTTCCTCTTCTGCAGTTATCAGCGAATATTTATTGATATCCTGGAAATAACGTACAGTGGATTGTTCGTTACGCTGAGTTATTTGTTGTGTTATTTTTAATTGTCTCATTCAGAATTAATTATCATTCAATAACCGGTAATATCCGTATTAACACATTATTGTGTTATAAATAAGTTACTGAAGTAAAATTTAGATTTAAAAAACGGGCATCGATAAACCAACATGAGGTACGATCAGTAAATAAAGCACAAATTCTCAAATCCCAAACTTGTGCAAAGATATGGTTATATTTCGAGATAATCATTGAAAATGAGGAAGCTGTTGGTTTAAAGTTCTGAAAAACCAGCTATAATTCATCGATTTATGTTTTTTTAAGATTTTTATTTCGTTTCGTTCAAAGGTTTTTCAATTCCTTCATTCCCCGAATCGAGTACGAATTTCCAGTCTCCGGCACCATCTTTTTTCCAGATCGAAACATAAGTCCCGTTTTTAGTTAAAGTATCTTTCGTGAATGTGTAAATTCCATATGTATAACCAAGTTCGCCCGATTTGGCTATGTCGCCCGCAAGTGGTTCCCATGTGAATTGTACTCCTGAAGTGTCCGCTTTTTCAAACAATTTTATAACCGATTCTTTACCAACTACAGGCATACTATTTTCACGTAAAAGCACTGCATCGTGGTGGGCAAATTCTATAAACGCAATGTTAAATCCTTTTTCAACTGATGTTGCCGAGAATTTACGGTCAGTTTCTAAAAGTTGTTCTGAATCCGGTTTTACAGGTAGCTTGCAAAACGTGAAGAGTGAAAATGAAAATAAAATAATCAGGAAATTAATATAATGAAACCAATTTGTCATACTGGTGGATTTAATTCGTATTCAATAAATCATTGTAAATTTCATAATTTTCATCATCAAAAACGCAAAAAATTACCTGTTCAATTTGATGATTTTTTTCGAGAAAAGAGCTCACTGTCTGCATAGCAATTTTAGCTGCTTCCTCTTTTGGATAACCATATACACCGGTGCTGATGTTTGGAAAAGCAATGATTTTTACCCCGTTTTCTTTAGCAATTTCGAGACATCTCCGGTAACAGGAAGCCAGTTTTTCGGGTTCGCCTGATTTCCCGCCATGCCAAACCGGACCAACCGTGTGAAATACGAAATTTGCCGGAAGGTTGTACCCTTTCGTAATTTTTGCATCACCGGTTTTACAGCCATTTAAAGTGCGGCACTCGTTTAGTAATTCTCTTCCGGCAGCACGATGAATAGCGCCGTCAACACCGCCGCCACCAAGCAATGTTGTGTTGGCAGCATTTACAATTGCATCCACTTTAAGAGAGGTAATATCACCTCGAAATAATTTGATTTTCATTGTTTCAGTTTTTAGTTCAAAGTTCATGGTTTCGAGTTAAAAAGAATCCGGAGGAAGCAAATGTTTATAGATTATCATGCCACGTTTTCGGTACGACTCCCACCGGAGTCGAATGTTTCAATGATTGCTAAATTTCTATAAACATATGACCTCGCTAAGGTTTGTTCCCAAACCATTCATGCATTCTCGCAATCATGCAACCATTTCCTCAATCACCCATTTACCCATTCACTAAAAATTTCCTATTTTTATTTGCTAAAATTAATAAACCAAATTACCATGAACAAACTTAGCTACATCTTTATTCTAATTCTCACTATTCAAATAAATGTTGTTGCACAACCCATTTCGTTGCACCCGCAAAATACGCACTACTTTTTATTTAAAGGAAAACCTGCTGTATTGGTTACTTCTGCCGAACATTACGGAGCGGTACTGAACGCCGATTTCGATTATAAGAAATACCTGCAAACCATGCATGACGAAGGAATGAATTACACCCGTATTTTCACTGGTTCGTATGTCGAAATTCCCGGAAGTTTTGGCATTTTGAACAATTCACTGGCTCCTGCAACCGGAAGTTTTCTTGCACCATGGAAAAGAGTTGAAGAGCCCGGTTTGTTTGAAGGGGAGAAAAAATTTGATTTAAATGAGTGGAATCCTGAATATTTCGAACGTTTGAATGACTTTATCTCGCTGGCAAACGAACTTGATATCATTGTTGAAGTAACATTGTTCTGCGCTACGTATGACGATCGTTACTGGTTGCGGCATCCGTTCAACCCGGGAAATAACATCAACAATATTCCGATTAATCTTGAACGACAAAAATCGAATACGCTGGAAAACAACATTCTGACCGGATTTCAGCAAAAGCTGGTTGAAAAATTGGTAACCGAATTAAACGGGTTTGATAATGTTTTTTACGAAATTCAGAACGAACCCTGGGCTGACGATGGTGTAAAAGTAATGAGGACTTTAAGAACACTCGATCCCGAACCTGAAAAAGGCAGCTGGTACAAGTGGGCTGAAATGGCATCACCAGCCTCGCTCGAATGGCAAAAATTAATGGCAAAAACCGTTGTGGAAACAGAGATGCAGTTACCTAAAAAACACATTATTGCACAGAATTACACCAATTTTATGCACTCTCTCGACAACGTTGACCCAAATATTTCTATCCTGAATTTTCATTATGTCTGGCCTGAAGCAGTTTGGATGAATTATGGATGGAACCGGCCGGTGAGCTTCGATGAATCGGGTTTTGCCGGAAGTTCAGATTCAACTTATTTACGACAGGCCTGGCAATTTATGATGGCAGGCGGCGCAGTTTTTAATAATCTCGACTATTCCTTTTATGTCGGAAAAGAAGATGGCACCGGCATAAATACCGCTCCAGGCGGGGGAAGTAAAAACCTTAGAAGACAACTCACCTATTTACGTGCCTTTATCGAATCGTTCGATTTTGTGCAAATGAAACCCGATTTCAATGTGGTTGTACACTCCCCGGGTGTGCAGGTTCAGGCAATTTCACAACCCGGAAATCAATACGCGATGGTATTTACCGGCGTGGCATCAAAATCGGTAAAACTGAATTTGCCAAAAGGAAAATACAACTTTGAATTTGTTTCTCCTTATTCCGGGAAAACGCTGAATAAGGGATTCTTTAAACAAAAGAAGTCGGGTATTTTCGAATTGAAAATGCCGGATTTTGGAGAAATGGCTGCATTGAAAATTGTGAAATAATCAGATTGGAAATAATAAAAATGCCACTGATTAACAGATTGATTAGATAATTCCAATAGAATCTGTGAATCAGTGGCAATAAATATTCAAACGCTCTGTCGGCGATGTTTTAAAGTTCTACCAGGATAGGTTTTCCCAATCCAATTTTTTCAAGAGATGAAAGTTGAGTGGCAGCATCTCCAACCACAACATAATACATATTTTCAGTTTTCAGAAATTTCTGTGCCAGCGCTTTGTGCGATTCAGGTGTCAACGATTTTACAATTGATTCTTCCTTTTTAATATAATCAAATGGTAAATTGTACCCACTAATCGAAGTCAACATTCCGTGTAATGCCCCGAGTGTTTCAAAACTGCGGGAATTCGATTTTATTAAGGCATTTTTAGTGAATTCCAAATCTTCATCAGCAATTCCCTGCCGGTATTTTTCAATTTCATCTTTAAAAATCTGAACCGATTC
>DATITY010000566.1:0-1836 GCA_035467235.1 Draconibacterium sp.
CTTTTAACTAAAACACAAGACCCACGTTAATAGTGAAATATGACTGTCCCTCAGTATCGTTTGCTTTAAAACCACTGAAATATTTAGCGCCAATTAACACATCAGCAGCTTGAGTGCTGATAATACAACCAACCTCCGGACGAAGAGCGAATTGCCAGGCGTCTGATTCCATGGTTAACATTCCCATATCCAAATCGCGGAATGTATATAATGTTCCAACACCCAAACCAACAAAAGGATTAAACTGAGTATCGGGTTTCAGGTAATAGTCGAATGCTGCCAGCACCGGCACCGCATGTGTGTAGCGGTATTGCACTCCCGAAACTGATTGGGTTCCTTGTGTATAGGTAGCATAATCCATGCGGTCGTAAAACAGATTGTATCCTGTTTCAAGTCCAACACCGATTGCAGGTTGCATCATATATCTGTATTCGAAACTCATTCCGCGAAAGCTGGCAGCTTCGTTAAATTCTTTCAAATCACCGGCAGCAAATCCCATTGAATACTGAACGGAAAATAAACTTTCCTGTGCTTTTACCTGTGTTGCTGTTATGATTCCTGTTAACAGAACAACAAAAAATATCTTTTTCATAACTAATTTCATTTTTGTTTATAGGTGAATTACTTCGTATTCAAATAAGCCGATTGTTTAAATGCCTGGTCAATTCCCTGATTTACACGGGTAACATCATAATACCCCGACATGAGACCATTGGCAGCAGCAGTCCAAACATTGGTAGGCTGAACAAATTCAGCTCCATCAGCAACCAGTGTCATTAACAGTGTGCCGGTTGTGAACGACGAAACCGATGGATATCCATAGCCCCATCCCCATCCGCAATAGTACGGGTAATACCAGCACCAGTAATCGTAGTAGTAATACACAGTAGTGTTTGTCCAAACAGCAGGAAACAGAACCAAATCGGCTGTTGCAGCATCGGTAACTTTGGTGTAACCCAAGGCTGTCATGTTACTCTGAATTTTCTGTAAAATCTGGGTGTTGTAAGGTTCCTTTACAAATTCAGGGCTTTCGCCTTCTTCCAGAATCCCTGTGATTTTTACGATTTTATCGGGCATCGAATAAGTTCCGGCCGCTTTAAAATCGTATTCCTCTTCATAGTTTGTATAAACTATGTCTGTTTCTTCGTAGTATTCTGCTCCATCGGGATAACATCCCCCAAAAATCATCAAACCGGCTAAAAACGCCAGTGTTAAAAACTTTCTTTTCATGTTCTTCATTTTAAAAATTTAACCAATTGTTTTCAAATTTTCTTATATGTTTAGTAACCGTTTTTCTTATTTACCGAATGGTAAAATTAAAGATGATGGCTACCCTAAACAATACACAAAAGTAAGTATTTTAAGATTAAACGCAAAAAAAAAACTGCTACTTTTTAGTATCCCTGGAGCATCATTGACCGGAGTTTCCGGAAATATTACTTATTTGTGTGTATATAATCAGATTTCAAAAAATTCTATTTTTGTGTAATAATTTAAAAATTAAAAAACATGAAAAAATTAACATTATTGTTTGTTGCTATTTTTAGTGCCGTAGTTATCAATGCCCAGTCGAACGTGGAAGAAGTTGATTTGGTACAATCGGTTTTTGGCATGGAAAAGAAGGCCATAGTTGCTGAATTTGTAAGCGTTCCGGATGCCGGCAAAGATGCGTTTTGGGCCTTGTACGATGAGTATGAAGCAAAACGCAAGGATCTGGGCAAAAGGAGACTTGAACTTCTGAACCAGTATGCTGAAAACTATGATAAGCTTACCAATGAAATGGCTGAATCGTGGACAAAAGAAGTTATCAGCATTTCGGCGAAAACCGATGATTTA
>DATITY010000567.1:0-2456 GCA_035467235.1 Draconibacterium sp.
CCGGCATTTATAAAACCAATACCCGACCAGCCAAAAACAGCGAAAAAAGCCACGATATTTTTCAGCGATAAAAACTGAAAAGGAATGGAATCGCCATCGGCAATACTTCCGTCAACATCGGTATTTACTTCAGCCCCGGAATCGGTTTCACCACCAATAATGGTAAGTGTAAGTAATATCAGGAAAAATACTGTTGCCGGAATGGTTATTACCCAGAAAACTTGCTCAAAAACTCCGATTTGTGACCAATTGGGGAGAATGCTTAATATTGTCATTTGAAGAATTTTGAAATTACCACATAAATTTAGACTTATATGTAGTGATATCAAAATTCAAATTACAGTTATAACATTGTTTTGAATCAAAAATGTTAAACAACATTAAACCGAACAACTAATCATATTTGCTTGAAGCTTAGAAATGGTGATTCAAACTTTCTTCGAGATAAGGATGATTTTTGGGAACCAAACTTGCCTTTGCCAGCCACGTTGAAACCACAAGGCTAAAAATGCCGGTAAAACCAAGGAATGAGCCGATTTCGA
This sequence comes from Draconibacterium sp., assembly GCA_035467235.1. Taxonomy (GTDB): domain Bacteria; phylum Bacteroidota; class Bacteroidia; order Bacteroidales; family Prolixibacteraceae; genus Draconibacterium. The sequence continues at coordinate 543 of DATITY010000567.1, forward strand.
GCAGTCCGAATTTGGCTGCACCAACAACATTTGGCCATATTATGAAATACAATTCGGTATATTGCCCGATAATCAAAATAACGATAACCGGAAAAATAAACATTTTGCTTCGCGAAGTTTTCCGGGGCATTAAAACCATAAACGGAATAAACCAGTTAAGCACAATATTGGCAAAAAACAAAACTTTGTATGCGCCTTCCCAACGTTCAACAAACCATACCGTTTCTTCAGGGATATTTCCATACCAGATGAGCATGAATTCGGCAAAATTAAAATAACCCCAAACGATACTTGTCATAAAAATATATCGGGTGAAATCGTGCAAATGACTCCGGTTTAAGAAATCTATTTTTCCCATTCGAAATAAAATTATAACGATGAGAGTTATAACAGACGATCCGTGCAAAAAAGCGGCAATAAAACTTTTCGCGGCAAATATGGTACTGAACCAGTGTGGGTCTAGTGACATTAGCATATCTACTGCAAACAATGAAAAGGTAATGGCAATAATAAAAATGAAAATTTTGGAATACAACTCCGATTTTTCAAAGTACAGTATTCCTCCGGCTTCATCCTCTTTTAACGACAATTTGCGAAGCAGTTTTGACATGATTATCCATACCGCAAAAAACACTACTACCCGCGCAAAAAAGAACGGAATATTTAAATAAGGTGATTTGTGCTGAAACAAATGATCGTGCTGCACCACATCCTGGTGAGTCCATTCAAAAATCGAATGCATCCCGAAAAACATGATCAGAAAGAACACGGCTGCAAATGGAATGTAAGCAACCATGGCTTCAGGTATTCTTTTGAACGCTGCCGACCAACCCGATTGAGTGATGTACTGAATTGCACCAAAAAACGCTGCACCCATGGCAATCTACAAAAAATAGTAATTATTCAACAGGTAATTTGCCCAGTTACGTTTTGCATCGAAAGCAAAACCCAAAGCAAACGAAACTACGCCAATGCCAATTAAAACATAGGTTAGCAGTTTAAAATTTTTTGATACAACGAGTTGGTCTTTCATTACCGTCTATTTTTTTGAAGTCCCTGTAATTCTTATTTCTGTAATTCCTGTTTAATATACATTGCAATTTTCCACCGATCTTCGGGTGTAATCATCGAGCCATGCTCACCCATGATTCCCCATCCCACGGTTATTACATGGTAAATATCGGCTTCGGGATTTGCCCTCATCTTTTCACTTAGTAAATTTCCGGGAGGATAGTTAAATTTCTTATTTACAAACAATGATCCCTGTCCGTCACCCTTTTCACCATGACAATGCATACAATATATACCAAACGCAACTTTACCGCGTTCCAGGTTTTCTGGTGTTGTTTCCAGTTCATTTACCAGTGTTTTTGCTGCAGTTGCCCTGTCTTCATCAGTTTTCAGATAGATATAAGGCATAAAACCTCTCGGTATTGTACCTGGAACCGGGGGTTGCATGGTTTTGCCATCAGCAAAATTCGGATTGGGCGTGTAAGTTTCGTAAGCATTTGAATTTATCATATCTCCTGCATAATCCCATCCTGTTGTGCGGCGGTTATAATCGCATGATGAAAGAAAAAGGCCTGCAAACAAAATCAATGAAAATATTTGTAAAGGGCATTTCCTAACCGAACAAAACGGAACCTGATTTCTTGTCTCACTACTCATGTCTAATAATCTATATGTCTGATAATTATTCAATTTCACCAAATTCAGTAATTATAGAATTAATTTCTGCTGAATTTTCTCCTAAACTTTTTTTATCGATTACCATCACAAACCTGTCGTTGGTTGCACGTTCATGAAAAATTTCGGGAACTTTCCCGGGGAATATTTTCGCACGCGCCGAAAAAGTAAAAAGGGTTAAAATGGTAATCGAGAGTATGGTAGCCACAATGGTTACTACAATAAACG
>DATITY010000568.1:0-10388 GCA_035467235.1 Draconibacterium sp.
TGGATTTCGCACAACAATAATATTCGAAACGCTTTGTTTTTCGGTGGTTTCATCAAGTTGTAAAGCCATCCTGATTCCGTTCTCACCTTTCATATAATAATCGGGCAATTCCGCGGTAAATTTAAACCCCGCATTTTCGTAAAAACCAACCACATTAATATCACTCTTTCTGACTTCAAGTGTGATACGACCAATTTTTCCGGAGCGGGCTAAATCAACGGCATATTCTAATAACTGTTTTCCAATGCCCTGTCCCTGCATTTCGGGTAAAACTGCGATGGAAAAAATACGCAGGGTTTTTGCATAAAGATAGAGAGTGGCAGAACCGACAGGTTTCTTTTCTTTTCCATCCTGTATTTCTGCAATTACCACTTTCTGAAAGCGGCTGGTTATACTGTAGCGGATAGCCCGGCTGCTGCTTTGCTGAAATTTTGGGAAACATGAGTTTTCCAGTTTTTCAAGAAAATCAAGATCGTCTGGGATCGATTTTCGTATGGTCGTTTTCACTATTCGATTAACTATTTTATGTCGTAAAAAAACGGTTAAAAGTATATTATTTTTGGTTTAGTTGTCATGTGATAAAAAAAAAGATATGCACGTTTCATCCATCATATTAATTAATTGATAATGAATAGCTTGTATATGTACTGATTTTAAATTATTGAATATTATTTTAACCTTCAAATTGATTAAATCAATGATTTTATTTGGTTGTGTTTAAAAAATATTCTGCGTTACTGATATGTTACACTAATAATATAAATTTGAAAAAAAAATGGCACTGCTTATTTTTTATTTATTGGTAGCACTGGTTGTCTCTTTCGTATGTTCAATTATGGAAGCAGTTCTACTATCCACTCCACATTCGTTTTTGGTTGTCAAACATGAAAAAGGTAACCTTTGGGCAAAAAGTTTCATCGAATTAAAAAGCAATGTTGACAAACCATTATCGGCAATCCTGTCGCTGAATACAGTAGCACATACAATTGGAGCTGCCGGAGTTGGCGCCCAGGCGGTAAAAGTTTTTGGTGAAGCTTATTTCGGAATTGTATCCGCCATTCTTACCATTTTGATCCTGGTTTTAACCGAAATTATACCAAAAACAATTGGAGCGCGCTACTGGAGAAATTTATCCAAAATATCTTCGCAAATAATCCGTGGTATGATATTCATTACATATCCGCTTGTTCTCTTATCGGCTATTATTACCCGCTCAATTGCTAAACAAAATACCCACAAATCCACCAGCCGCGAAGAAATATCAGCGCTGGCAAGTATTGGTGCCGATGAAGGAATTTTTATGGAAAAAGAGTATAAAATTATTCAAAATCTGCTCAAATTAAAGAATGTAAAAGTTTCAGAAATTATGACACCAAGAGTCGTAGTTGCTGTGGCCGATGAAAATTTATTTTTATCAGATTTCCTGAAAAACAAAGACTTTCTGAAATTCTCACGCATTCCGGTTTATTCGGGTAATTTCGAAAATATTACAGGCTACGTTTTCAGACAAATGGTTTTTGAAAAACTTGCCGAAGACCAACACGGGTTGAAGCTAAAAGATATCAAACATGAAATCGTAATTGTGCCCGACACCATGGTTTTATTCAGCGTTTGGGAAACCCTGCTCCAAAAAAAGGAACATATCGCTTTAATTGTTGATGAATATGGTGGAATGGACGGAATAGTTACAATGGAGGACATAATTGAAACACTTCTAGGTCTGGAAATTATTGATGAAAAAGATATTGTCTCCGATATGCAGAAATATGCCCGCGACCGCTGGAAAAATCGTCAGACAAAATACAGTATGCTGGACAACCTCAACAAGGAGAAATGAAACCGGAATGAAATAAGAGAAAAAACATTATACTTTTAGTATTAATCAATAAAACAATATCATGGGATTATTTTCAGCAATAATAGGAAACGCAGGCGCAGTCAACCCTGAAGAATTGGCAAAACAGTATGGAAGACTTTTAACTGAAAATGAAGAAATTGAATTGGGATTCAAGTTAATCCGCGATACTTTCATCTTCACCAACAAGCGACTTATATTGATTGACATTCAGGGAATCACAGGAAGTAAAACCGAATACAAATCTATTTCGTACAAAAGCATTTCGAGATTTAGTATTGAAACGGCAGGCACTTTCGATTTGGAAGCAGAATTGAAAATATGGATTAGCAGCGAAACGGAACCCAGTATTACCAAAAAGTTCAACAAATCGGTAAATGTTTACGATGTACAGAAGGTACTTGCTTTTCATGTATTAAAATAGTCAATCACGGAAATTCCGGGATTTTTGCAGTTGATTTAATCGATAAAAGATTCATCATTAAATGGAAACAATGAATGCATATTGTGGCCTGGATTGTAGCAGTTGTCCAATCTATCTGGCAACTTTAGAGCAGGATAATTCCCGGCAACTATCAATGAGAGAAAGGATAGCCGACCAACTTTCAAAACAATACAGCATTGATTCGAAACCTGAAGATATCAATGATTGCGACGGTTGCAGGTCAGATACAGGTAGGATATTTACAGGATGTTTACAATGCAACATCAGGGAATGTGCAATTGGGAAAAATTTGGAAAGCTGCGCATTTTGTGCCGATTATTCCTGTGATAAGCTAAAGAAACATTTTTTGCTTGATACTGATGCTCAGAGCCGGCTTGAAGAAATTCGAAAGGCAAATTTAGAATAAACAATTTGTTCAGAAAAATAAAAATATGTAGCTTGGTTCATGTTTTTCAGAATTCATGAAACGAATCATAACCATATTATTTTTCAGCTTTTTATTTCAAATAAATTCCTTTTCTCAGGAATTTGGTTTTACAAATTATTCTATCAACGAAGGCCTGTCGCAAAGCGTGGTAAACTGTGTTTTTCAGGATTCAAAAGGCTACATCTGGATTGGTACTCAAAACGGTCTGAACCGTTTTAACGGTTCAACTTTTGATGTTTACACCACCACTCCTGCTGATTCGGCTTCCATTTCCAACAACTGGATTTATGCAATCACCGAAGACAAATCCGGGAATCTGTGGATAGGTACAAAAGGAGGAATCAATAAATACATTTACGACCAACACATATTTCAACGTATTGATTATCAAACTGGATTTTCACAGGATGTTACGCGTTATTCCTACGATGTTTTTTGTAATACCAAAGGGAATATCATTATAAATACCCCACCCGTTATTTCGGTCTTTAATCCAGAAAATGAAAGTTTTGATCATTTTCAAAGCAAACAGGAATACGATGGTGCAGTTAAAGATGTCAAAATTCCGGTTCTTCAGGATACTGATGACAGAATCTGGATAGGTTCCACAAACGGATTGTCAGCATTTTCACTTCAAACCAAAGAATATAGTTATTTTCAGTTTACCGGTAAAAACGGAATCCGATTTGACAGGGTAAATATCACCGCTCTTTATAAAGACAAAAACGATGTTTTGTGGGCAGGCGCCACAACAGGATTATTCAGATTAAACAGCGCTTTGGATTGTTTTGAAGAAGTACAGTTTTCTCTTCGTGACAATGAAAAATTTTCGTTTGAAAACATTTGCATCAGGACAATAATTGCTGACAAGAAGGGAAATCTGCTGATTGGAACCGAAGGAAGCGGTTTATATGTAATTGCACTTTCACAAAGTCCGGTTTCCATTCAGAATTACACTTCCGAAAACAGCGAAATTGGACACAACATTGTTCAATCGCTCATTATCGATAAGTCGGAAAACCTCTGGATTGGAACTTTACAGGGAATTTCCAAAACCGACTTGAAGAAAAAAAAGTTTAATCTCTACCGCAACAGCAATTCACCCAATTCGGTTAATCTGCTGGGAAATGTAATTGCCTCTATTTATAAAAACGATGATGGTATTTTGTGGGTCGGAAACTGGGGCCAGGGACTAAACATGGTTAACCGGAAAACGAACGAAGTGGAACATTTTTCAACCCGTCACAATGGAAATCATTATATACCAAATGATTTTGTACATCTGATTTATAAAGACCTGGATGGTTATATCTGGTTGGGAACCCGCAACGGAATACTCATTTACGATAAACCGGGAAATAGATTTATTCGGTGGAACGAGTTTTTTAAAATAGCCGGACTGCCATCTTTCAGTAATGTAAGAATATACATGATTATCCAGGACAGGAATACAGATTACTGGATTGGCACACAAAACGGGCTTTATAAAATCAATCGGGAAAAATCTGTTGTTGAAGTTTTTCAAAAGGAACTGGATACAGATCATCAGCTCAGTGCCAATCTGGTGTATTGTTTACTTGAAGATTCGGAAGGATTGATTTGGATTGCAACTGTTAGCGGGCTTGACGTTTACAATCCATCAACAAAAAAAATCAGGCATTACACCAAAGAAGAGAATGGATTGAGTGACAATCTGATTATCTCACTTTGCGAAGACCGCAAGGGCAGGATATGGATCGGTACAAGTACTTATGCGAATATTTACGATAAAAAAGATTCTGCTTTCACCTATTTCGGCCAGGAAAAAGGATTGCCAAACAACAATATTTTTGAAATCGTAAAAGATAAAAACAGTGATTTGTGGATTGCAACCGGTAAGGGATTATGCAAATTTGAGGAACAGCAAAACAAACTTTACACATTTACGACTGAAGATGGACTGCAGAGTCTTGAATTCAATTTAAGGGCTGCTTATGTATGCACCGACGGAGAAATCCTGGTTGGCGGAATGAATGGTTTTAACTCGTTTTACCCCGATTCAATTTTTGGTAATCCGTATATTCCGAACCTTGTTTTCACTTCATTTTACATACAAAAAGGTGCTGCCAAAGAGTACATTAATCTGGAAGTGACGCCCGAAGTTGTTTTGCATCATAACGTTTATTCCTTTACCATTGAATTTGCCGCGCTGGAATTTACAAATCCGCAAAAAAACAATTACGTGTATAAAATGGAAGGTATTTCCGACGAATGGGTAAATATCGGGAACCGGAGATTTGTACCGTTTTTTGGTCTTCAGCCGGGAGAATATGATTTTAAAGTAAAAGGCTCAAATAACGACGGAGTTTGGAATGACAGGGAAATAAGTATCAGGATTGTTATTCTACCTCCCTGGTGGAGAAGTATTTATGCATATATCGTGTATTTTGTTCTAATCGTTCTGTCGGTGGTTGCATATATAAAAATGCGTGAAAGAAAATTAAAGTACGACAAAAAACTACTTGAACAGAAAGTATTGGAAAGAACGCAACAAATTGAGGAACAAAATCAGGTAATTATTTCGAAAAACCAGGAATTAAGTGAGCTGAACCATACAAAAGACAAGCTTTTCTCGATTATTGGACATGACCTCGGAAACCAGTTCAATATAATTCTTGGTTTTCTGGAACTGTTGGTTTCTGATTTTAAAAAGCTGGATTCAGGAAAGGTTGAAATTCATTTAAACAATATTTACAACTCGTCGAAACATGCATTCAATTTACTTGAAAACCTGCTGACATGGGCAAGAATGCAGACAAACCTGATACAGTACAATCCTGAAGTATTTGATGTTCAGTCGAAAATTACAGAATCGGTGGGATTATTTGAGGGCGCCTGCGCCAAAAAGAACATAAAAATTGAAGTAATCCCTGACGAAGAAATTATGGTTTTTGCTGATGTAAATATGTTTTCCACCGTATTCAGAAATCTGGTTGCCAATGCCATAAAATTTACAAACGAAAATGGTAACATTTCAATTCAAACTGAAAAGAAAGGGGATTTCTGCGAAATCACAGTTGCGGATAACGGTATTGGGATTTCTGAGGAAAACTTACGCAAAATATTCAGAATCGACAGCAAGCATAAAACAGTTGGTACTATGGGTGAAAAAGGCACCGGTCTCGGACTGATTCTTTGCAAGGAATTTGTTGAAAAACATGGTGGTAAAATAGAAGTTAAAAGCACGGTTGGGAAAGGCAGTGAGTTTAGTTTTACTTTACCGGTTACTGTACTGGAATAGACCGATTTTGGTAAACCTATGAAAAATGAATAGCAAAGCAAAAATAAACGAATGTGATTTAATACATTTACCGTGCGATTTTGAATATAATCGAATCAATATTTGATACATGGTAATACTAAAAACCCTAAATAAATATTTCAAGTTCTGTTTCCTGATAATTTTTTTGACAACATGCAAAGAAGGTTTAATTACATTGTCTCCCCCACAAATTGAAGTCATATCATTTGAAGAAATTGCATTTGGAAAATTTGAAATTGACATCGCATTGGATCTAGGTGAAAGACAACAAATAAAAAAGGCAGAAATAATTCTTGAAGATATTACTGTTACTGCTTCGACAAATATTATTAAGGATCTTTCCATAACTGATAAACAAAATCAAATTATTAGCGTGTTAATTGATAATGCAAAACCAAACCATGATTATAAAACTTACGCAAAAATAACTACTGATGAATATGAGTTTTTGAGTGAATTCAAAATATTAAGAGCATCTAAAAATATTTTTACTTTAGAATTACTAAAAGATGACTATTACTCTGATTATGATAATAATATATCTAATACGGTAAACCGTGGTGATAGCCTGATTGCTTTATTTTATTTTCAAAGTGATATAAAAAATAAAGAGGTTGAAATCAAATTAAATAAAACGATTAAGGTTGATCATAACTTACTTTTTGATGGTGATTATACATATGCTGGCGAAAACAAAATATTAATTGGGCAAATCTATATCCCTGCAAATATAGAATCTGGGGATTATGAAGTATATGCATATATCGATGGAACAGAAATTAAGGCAAATACTAAAATACGAGTGTTAAAAGGTATATGGAATTTATTTGATAAAAACTTTCCGGGAGAAGAACTTGCAGAAAGAGCATGGTTTGTAAAAGGAAATAACTTAATTATTGCAGGTGGTGCCCCTACATGGAGCCGTCCTTCAAGTTTTCCTGTTTGGAAATATGATCTGACTAATAAGATTTGGAAACAAATGAAAGATTTTACAAGCTCAAAAGAAACGGAAGACAGAAGAATTTTATCATATTCAAATTTTATTAATAACGAGGGATATATTTTATTTTATGTTAATAATGCTCCCATAGAAATATGGAAATATAATGAAGAAGATGATACTTGGGTGTTTATAACAAATTATCCCATTTATGCTTCAGAGTACCATTTAAATTTTTCAATAGCTAATAAATTATATATAAGCGGTTTAACTCGTCCGGAGGATTGGATAAATAATGTTTATCAGGTTTGGTCATTTGATTTTGAAGAAAAAAAATGGGAACGATTGAATAATTTACCGGCTACGATCGAAGCCGATTTTAATGAAACGTGCAGTACAAAGGATAAAGTTTATATTTTTGAACGAAGTAATACAAATAGAATGTGGGAATATAATCCAGCAAATGATACATGGAAATTAATGTCTCGTTTCCCCGGACCTAAAAGAGAAAACTCAAACTTGATTGAAAAAGATGGTAATATTTATTTAATTGGAGGAAATCAAATATGGGGCGGAGGAATTACACTTAGGGATTGTTGGAAATTTTCGCCTTCAACGAATACCTGGAATTTAAATTCATTTATTCCTAAACGTTCGCAATGTGGTATTGCTTTTTGCTGGAATTCAAAAATAATATATGGAATGAGTTATTATCAAAATTGGGATCTAACCTATGATTCATTTTTATATGAATTAAATTCTAATTGACAATATGAAAAAGTCACATATTTTTATATTAATAATCATTCTTATTACATCATGTTCTTTATATGTAACTCCAGAACCAGAAGAGAAAGAAATAGATTTTCCACCTAGTAATTTTGAAATAATTATTGAAAAAGTTACCGATACAGAAATAATTATTAAATGGACTGATGCAATTGATACTGAAGATGAAACAGTAACGTATGAAGTTGCACTTTTCGATTCGGTTGTGGCTTTTGACTTGACAAATAAATATTACTATTTGAAGAATTTAATGCCCAATACAGAGTATAAGATAGGTGTTAATGCAATAGATCATAGTTTTAATAAAAAATCGGTTTCGCAAAATATTAAAACCTTTGAAAGCTTATTGAGAGATGTTTTTCATATTGATTTTGGTTTCTTTTTTGGTTATAGAATTTTCAACATAATTAAGACAATTGATAGTGGATTTCTTATCTCTGGAGTAAAACTTGAAAGAGATGGAATTCAATTTGTTGCAAAATTAAATGAAGAATTTGAAATTGAGTGGGTTAAAGAATATGGTAGTTCTCGGATGAAGGAAGGAACTGATTTAATTCAACTATCAGATAATAATTATCTTATAGTTAGAAATGAATCATTATTTAAAATTGATATGCAAGGAAATCAAATTTGGTATTATAATAATATACATACCACAGATGTAACAACTATTAATTCTGCGTATGAATTAGATAACGGAGAGATTGTAATTACGGGAACAACAAATTTTAATTATAATAAAAATGTGCGCTTAGAAGCATTTATAACAAAATTGAGTTTTAATGGGAATGAAGTTTGGCATAAGTATTATGGGACTCATGAAGAAAACCGGTCAGAAAAAATTATCCAGAAACAAAATGACAATCTAGTGATTTTTGGAACTTCGTCTTTTCAATTTCAGGAAAACGGTGAAATCGAAGATTGCTTTTGGTTGCTTGAAACGGATAATATTGGTGCAATATTAAAAGATACTATATATGGAAATAAGTATTTAGGCTCGGATGTTCCTAAAAAAGTTTTTGCACTTGCGAACAATTCTTTATTGCTATGCGGAAGTTTGAATGCAGCAATGGGTAATTCTGGGTTATACAATTTTATGCCAAGGTTTTTATGGGTTAATAGCTCCTATGAAATTACTCAGGAGTTTTACCCTGAAATTACAGGATTAGGAGAATTCCCAAAATTCGGTGGTATGGTTAACATCAATGAACAAAAATTTGTTTTCTTTTCAAATTTATATGGAGGTGTATATATTGGAGAGTCAAATATATCTGGCGAAATAACACGGGAGTTAAAATTATTAAATTTTCCTGAGGCCATGTTTATGGTTAAAAATAAAAATGATGACTTTGTTTACTTTACCAACAGTGGTAATGTTTTTATAGTAAATCCTAATGGGTATTTTGAATAATGTTAGACACAATAATTCTATTCCACCACAAAAGAATAATCCCCACTTTTCACACTAAATACCTGATAACCTTCTTCTTTACCCAGATTTTTCAGATCTTTTGATTCAGACACAGGTTTGCTATTTTCCATAACTTTTTTTCCTTCCATAACAGGAACATAAACCGTTGCCCAACATCCTACCGGCACTGTAACCTGCATTGAAAATCGCCCGTTTTCTTTTTTCCAGTGTATTCCTGCCTCGCCATACGAAGTTTGATTGTAATATTTTGTGTATGTCAAATCTCCGGCGGGTTGCGGTTTGAAAACAATATGTTTGTACCCGGGTTCATTGGGGTCGGCATTCATACCGGCCAGTTTGCGGTAAAACCACACCAGGCTGCCGCCAAACATGGGGTGATTGCGCGAATTGCTCCCATCCCATTGTTCCCATGTTGTTGTTGCGCCTTGTTCAATCCACCAGCCAAAACCCGGCTGCGTTCGTTTGTTCAAGGCTTCGTAGGCCAAATCGTGCATCCCGTTTTCAGTGAGCACCTCAAAGAAAAACTGCGTGCCAAAAATTCCGGTATCCAAATGGCCATCATTGGCTTTGATGTCGTTTTTTAATGAAGCGACGACTTTTTCATATTGATTGGCAGGAACTCCCATTTTCAGGGCAAAAATGTTACCGCCCGCTTTTCCGTAGGTTCCGTTTTTTTCATCGTAAAACCTTTTCCAGAAAGCTTGTTTTGTCTTATTTGCGAGGTCAGCATATTTTTCGGCTTCTTCGGTTTTTCCCAGTGCCTTTGCAGTTTGCGCCGTAAAATCGGCACATCGCCAGAAATAGAAAGTATGAACCATTTCATCGGGAGGTAAATTTCCGGGAGCAACCCAGTCGCCGAGGTTAAACCACTTCAGTATTTTCCCGTCTTTTCCGGTTCGCTGCGAATTCATTATTCCATCGTTATCCACCCAGGTTTGCATGTAACGAATGTATTCTTTCATGCCTGTATAATTATCTTCAAGCATATCTTTTGCCCCAAAGTGCAGGTAAAATTCCCAAGGCATGATACACATTGCAGCACCCCAGCCAACGCCACCGCCGCAGCCCGGTTGCCATGGCGCCCCGTTCGGAACATAGCCGGTTTCAACATTTTGAGCTCCCAAAATATCCTGAATCCATTTGTGGTAAAAATTACGGGCGTCGTAGTTGTGCATTACGGTTACGCAAGCCACCTGTCC
>DATITY010000569.1:0-5379 GCA_035467235.1 Draconibacterium sp.
ATCAAAGGTATTCAGCCGCGTATAGCTAAACAAACGGAAAATTGTTTTGCTTACATCAAATATTAACCAGAATCTTCCATTAAAACGATTTAGTTTTGATTAAGAAAGTTAAGATTATATTACAAAATTGCAAAATAGTATTTTAAGAAGCTGACGTAAATCATCATTTTTGCATATTGAAAAAATACAATACCCAAATTGTTGAAATAGCAATTGTATAAATTTGTTTGCTTTACCAGTGTGAATAAAAATGAATAAAAAAATAGTTATTTTGAAGAAAACAAACCGATATGGAAAAGCGACTAAAATTAGTTTAATTCTGATTTTCGTTTTGACTGTAGTTTTTTATTTCGGTTTTGCCTATCCTTTTTGGGGAACATTTTTCAACAAACAGCGACATGGAAATCCTCCGCTTATTCCGCCATGGGCGCTCGAGTGCTGGCTTTGGGAAGATGATTATAACACTGCTGAATATGTTGATACTTTGCTTGCCGGTTATGCCAGATACGATATCCCGGTTCGTACCATACTTTTAGACAGTCCGTGGAGCCTGAGGTATAACGATTTTGAAGTTGATACTGTTTTATATCCAAATCCAAAAGAATGGTTCGGAAAATTGCAGAATGACGGTTACCGCGTGGTTTTATGGATGACCACAATGGTTGACAGTTACAGCAAAGACACACGAATAAAAGAATCGGAAGACTGGTTTAACATGGCTGCCGAAAAGGGCTTTTTAACCGGAAACGGCTACCAGATTAAATGGTGGAAAGGCAAAGGCGGTTTTATCGATTACACCAATCCGGAAGCCATGAAATGGTGGCGCGGACTGCAGCAAACAGTTTTCGATTATGGAATCGACGGATGGAAACTGGATGGAACAGCAACGCTTAATTTTAAAAGGCTTGGACCGATCCCGGTTTTTTATCATTCAACTCAAAACGGATTGATGAGTACCCGGAAATACATGGACCATTATTACCGCGATGAATATTCGCATGGATTGACACAGAACCCGGAATTTGTAACACTTTCAAGGGCAATCGACCGTGGTTATCATCCTGAAGGTTTTGCCCCAATCGATGCCGCACCGGTAACCTGGGTGGGTGATCAGCGGCATTCATGGAAATCGGAGGGAGATGATTCCGATACAGTTGATATTGCGATGGATGGAATTGAAGGTATTGAAATGGCCATGGAAAACATAATTAACAGCGCAAAAGTGGGATACAACATCATCGGTTCTGATGTAGCCGGTTTTTCGGGCAGCGAAATTCCACCACGACTTTACATCCGATGGGCGCAGTTCTCAACTTTTTGCGGTTTGTTCCTAAATGGCGGTCATGGCGAAAGGGCACTCTGGAAAAGGTCGCCGCAGGAACTCGAAATTATACGCCGTTTTTCGTGGCTGCACACCGAACTCATTCCATATATATATTCGTATGTGGTGGAAGCGCACAATGGTGGAACATTGCTTCAGCGTCCGGTTAAAGGAAAATACCATTACCTGTTTGGCGATAATTTCCTTGTTGCTCCCATTTACAAGGATAATCTGGTAAATGAAGTTAGATTGCCAAAAGGAAATTGGCGCTACTTTTTCGATGACAGCGAATTAATTAAAGGACCTGTAACTTTTCAAAAGGAATTTACACTTGAAGAATTCCCTGTATATATTCGCGAAGGCGCCATTGTTCCGATGGACATTAAAAGAAGTTATACTGAAATCGGAGATGAGTCCTCCGAAGGATTTTTAACTTACCTTATTTATCCTGACGGGGAAAGCAGTTTCACATTACATCACCCCGATAAAACCGGAAGTACAACCATTCAGGTAACTGATTCCGAAGAAAAAACAGATATTACATTGTCTGGAGTTCAAAAACCGCATATTTTGAATATCAATCTCGAAAAAATGCCACGGAAAATTGAACTCGACGGCAGGCTGCTTTCCGATTCTGCTGATTTTACATTTAATGGGTCAAGAAATAAACTAATTATCAGAACGGCGGAATACCGTACTGGAAATTATACCATTATTAAATAGAAAAAAATGAAAGGGAATATGGTTTACAACCGGCATTTATGTATGATTTTCTCATTGCTTTTTCTTCATGGAATTTTGTTTGGGCAAAAAACAGATCCTTTTCAAAATTTCAGAAAACCAAAAAACGGGGTGTATGTAATTGCGCACCGGGGCGCTCACCAGGGAATACCGGAAAACTCGCTGCCTGCCTACCGAAAAGCAATTGACCTGGGTTGCGATTTTGTTGAAATTGACATCCGAACAACCAAGGACGGCCAGTTTGTAAGTGTGCACAATTCAACCATCGATAATTATGTTGAAGGTAAAACTGGTAGCGTGAAAAATATGACTTTGGCTGAATTGAGGGCGCTTGATATTGGTAGTAAAATTGGGGAAAAATGGAAAAATACCCGAATTCCCACGTTTGAGGAAATTTTGCAGGTTTGTCAGGGTACAATTGGTATTTACCTCGATTTGAAAGATGCCCCTGTACCGGAATTGATGGAGTTAATTCGTAAATATAACATGGAAAATGACGTTGTCTGGTATATTCCTTACCAGTATTTAAATCAAACAGGAAAAACAGATCAGCTTTTTGGCAATTCATATCCAATGCCGGATCCTCAATCAAAAGAGAACATAAAAACAGCAGTTGAAAAAATTAAAACACCTTTGATTGCAACCGATATGGGCGAATTATCTCAAAGTTTCGTTGATGAGGCCCACAAATATGATGCACGTATTTTTGTTGATGAAAAAGAGGGAACGGAAGCAGAATGGGAAAAAATCATCAAGTGGGGTACCGAAGGCATTCAAACCGATAAACCAGAATCGTTAATTGAGTTTTTAAAGAAACAAAATAAATAAAAGAAATCTTTTCGCCGGATTAACAATTAAACTGTTGATATTCAGACTTCGACTACGCTCAGTCTGACTGTCACAGTGAGCGTAGTCGAACTGTGGTGTAACTTGTACCCTAATCTGTCAATAATTGAAAAGTAATTTAAAGTGAAATGAAAAACAAAAATATATTGGTTTTAATAATCGCTGTCTCAATCATTTTCGCATTTGTTTCAGGGATTTCAGCCCAGCGTTATGATGATAAAAAAGGGGGAGGAAAACCCGATCCACAACTCAGTCAGGAAGACAATGATTATCTCGACCGGCAGGCAAAGTTTTTTTTGGATACAGTGCAGTCGATAATTGCAAAATATCCGCCATCAGCGAATGAAAACCGCGAACGTGGATTTGCAAAACTACTACTCGACGCCGTGTTTCACGAACATTTTGCTGCTTTCAGAAAACCGGTTCAGGAATATTTTCACCAGTGCATTGGTAAGGTAATCGACGATCTTGAAACGACACAGACAAAAAAAGGAGCGCAGGTCTGGAAAATTTACGACATGGGTTTTATTGTGCGGACTGCCTCTGTTACAATTGCCTTCGATCTCGTCAGCGGGATAACTTCGGGTTCTGAGGATTTTGCAATGAATGAGCAAGAAAAAGAACGACTGGTGAAACAGTGCGACGCACTTTTCATTACTCACCGGCACGAAGACCACGCAGAGAAAGCAATTGCCGAAAAATTCCTGATGCAGGGAAAACCGGTGTTTGCACCTGATCAGGTTTGGAAAAATGATTCTGTTTTTGCTAAAATAACCCACCTCGAACGGAATGCAAACAAAAAGCAAATAATCGATTTGAAAGGCAAAAAACTTGAAGTCGTCGTTTTCCCGGGGCACCAGATGAAAAACATCGATAATAATGTTTACCTCGTTAAAACATCTGAAGGAATAACTGTTGCGCATTTGGGTGACCAGATTAACGAAGGCGATTTCATGGTTGATTTTGAATGGATTGATAAAGTTGCCGAAAATCACAAGGTCGATATTATGATGCCCGCAGCCTGGACTATGGATATTATGCGAATTGCGAAGGGTTTTAACCCAAAACTGGTTTTGCCCGGTCACGAACTTGAAATGGGCCACACCGTTTGGGACAGGCTTCCGTTTTGGGGCGATGACGAGTACCTGAAACTGAATTACAACAAGTTAAAAACATCCGGTTATCCGGTTGTTGTGCTCACCTGGGGCGAGTCTTTCATTTACCCAACACATTAAATTTCAATTCTAATTTTTAATTGGAAATTTCGATTCATTTTGAATTCATTTTCGGGTCATTTTTTGGCTAAAATTCCTGTTTTTTTGATTTTTTGCTAAAAGGGTTTAGCTCGAAAACCATTGTTGTACCTGATTTTCAGATGAAAAAGTATGCATGTAAATTATGTTGATTCATTTTTGACATAAATGGAATATTGAAACTGAATTTGGTTAATATATAATGTATTTTATCCAAAATTTTGGAAGTACAGTTCATTCCGGCACAATAAATTTGTAATAATAAAATTAAAAGGTTTTAACTGGTGGTGAGAGAGACATTAAACAAAGAGAAATCATATAAACCGAATTGGAGTTGAAGCAGAATTTTCTTGTATAAATTAGTTTTAGGTTTTAGTAAGGATGAATTGTTTAGTTTAGTTAATGTGAGGCCTCTTTTTTTAAAGAGGCCTTATTTTTTATAACTGAACTGATAATGGTCTGAAGCAGGCAAAAAAAATAATTGATGAATTTTAAAATTATTTTCAGGTTTTTTACATTCTTGGTTCTGTTTGTTGCATTTTCCGTTACTGTATCAGTTGGACAGCATAATACGGCAACTGCAAATCCCGACCGGATTATCTTAAATCTTCCTCAGGATGCCGCGACTTCAATGGCTGTAACATGGCGCACAGATACTTCTGTTTCAGAGGGTTTTTGTGAACTGCATGACTTAACAGGTGGCCGGATTAATCCTGAAAACACAAAATCTTTCAAAGCAAAAACATCAACAGTTAAATATGAATATGAAGGTGAACCAACCATTAAAGCTAATCAGCATTCGCATGTTTTTACCGATTTAGTTCCGGGTGGGAAATATTTGTACAGGGTAGGTATAACCGGCAACTGGAGTGAGTGGTTCGAATTTCAGATTCCTTCAGCCGATAATAACAGTTTTTCATTTATTTATTTTGGCGATCCTCAAACCGAAATCAAATCGCAGTGGTCGAGAGTGGTACGCAAAGCATATAATCATGTTCCCGAATGTGCGTTCATGCTTTACGGCGGCGATATAATCAACCGTGCCGGGCGTGATTTGGAATGGAATGAATGGTTTGAAGCTGGTTCATATATTTATGGTTCAGTTCCTCAGGTTCTAACTCCCGGAAACCATGATTACAATGATTTACAGATTGACCCTCACTGGAATTATCAGTTTACCCAACCAGACAACGGACCAAAAGAAGTTAAGGGCACTTG
>DATITY010000570.1:0-2216 GCA_035467235.1 Draconibacterium sp.
GCCATTGCATATCTCATGACTGTACCTCACTTCCTTTCTCAAAACGGAATGTTACAAAATTTCCCCTCATACCTGTTCCTCCCATTACCGGATCAATTAAAACACGTGTTATTAATTGCGAATCGCTGGCTCCTTTGCCGAAAGCTCGGCTTAATTTTTTATCGGAATGACCAAACCCGTGAACAATGTAAACCGAATCGAAACGTATACGTTCCGTCACCCTAACCTTTACAGGAAAATCGGAAACAATGCCATCCTGATTTTCAAGATAAACCGGCTGATCATTTATTAATCCCCACTCTTTTGCCACTTTTGGATTTACCCAAACTTTATTTTCGTCCATTAAATCGGTGAGATTTGGATTATTGGCGGTGCGGCTGAAAGTATGCATCGGTGCCCTGCCATAATTCAGATAGTAAAATCCTGCCGGCGGCTCCATGTGCGGTGTGTAAACAGGCATCGGATCGAACCCTTCATCCTGGAGTGCGGTTGAAAACAATTCTATTTTTCCTGAATTTGTATTGAACTCGATTTCTTCGCCTGGTGTAAAATACAAATCGTCAGCAGTTCTTGGAAAATTCTTGACTCCAATCCGTTTCATTTCTTCCAGCGAAGAGCCCACCTGTTTTAATTGCCATTCAAGCATTTCTTCAATCGTATTCCATGCGAAATAAGCTTCCAGTCCCATCTTTTTCGAAAGCTCTTTTGCCATCCAGTAGGCCGGTTTTGTATTGTATTTTGGTTCCGCGGCAGGCATTCTCAACGCAATATTCGGTACACGTCCGTGAACGACGCGAAGATCGTCCCATCTTTCCAGATATGTACATTCGGGTAAAACAACATCGGCATAACCTGTAATTTCCATTGGCATGGTATCAACCACAACCAATAATTCAAGATTATTAAGCGCTTCGATGGTTTTTTTCTTATCAGGTAAAGTCATAATCAGGTTGGTGCCATTTACAATCCAACCTTTTATATTACAGTCTAAATCAGGTGTTGGAATTGTAGCTTCGCAAACACCATTGGCCAGTGCCAAATCGGCAAGTTTGTATTTTCCTCCCATTGCCAGACGCCAGTCACGGGTAACTTCAGGGAATGGAGGATGAGGATATTCGGGAACCTCGATTTTCTCAGGTTTATAAAATCCGCCCCGGCGTCCCCACGAACCGAGCAAAGCGTTTAAAATGGCAACAGCACGTAAACGCTGTGTATCATCGCCATACCAGGTAACATGTCGACCTGGATGTATTATAACTGCTGGTGCAGCATTTGCCATTTCACGCGCTGATTCCTTAATCTGGGCAGGTTTTATTGTAGTTATACCATAAGCCCATTCAGGTGTAAATGGCTGAACATAAGCTTTTAATTCCTCAATCCCGTAAGTATATTTTTCAACATATTCACGGTCGTACCAGTTGTTGTTAATGATTTCCCGAATCCATGAAAGTAATAAGGCAATATCAGTGGCTGGTTTTATAGGAAGCCAGAATTTCGATTTACTTGCAGCGGTCGAATAACGGGGATCAACAGTTATAATCGCAGCTCCTTTATCGATGGCGTCTGACATTTCCTGAACCTGCCCGTTGTGCATGTTTTCTCCAATATGCGAACCGATTAGCACCAGACAGCGGGTATCGCGGATATCAGTAGGTTCAGGCGAGTCCAAACTCTCGCCAAATGTGGTTAAAAAAGCTACTTCACGTGGCCCGCGGCACTGTGCGTAGGATGGGGCTGCAATATTTCTCGATCCAAATGCTTTCAGCAGGTTGCCCCAGTAATGACCGCCCGAACCATGTGTAAACAAGGCTGTACATTCAGGTCCGTGTTCTTTCTTAATTCTGTCAAGTTTTTCGGCGATAAAAGTAAAAGCTTCGTCCCACGAAACTTCCTTGTAGGTTTGCTTTCCGTCGTCGCCTTTAACTCTTAAAAGCGGTGTTTTTAAACGGTCTTCATCATAATACATTCCAATGCCACCTGTTCCGCGGGGACATAAACGTCCGTTGCAATTTGTGTCATCATCGTTACCAATTATTTTTTGAATTTTACCATCTTC
Source organism: Draconibacterium sp. (assembly GCA_035467235.1). Classification (GTDB taxonomy): domain Bacteria; phylum Bacteroidota; class Bacteroidia; order Bacteroidales; family Prolixibacteraceae; genus Draconibacterium. Next base: position 2,057 of record DATITY010000570.1, read on the forward strand.
GTTTTTGTACACCCAACCAGCACATTTCCAAAAGCAAACCTCACAATAAGTTGAGGTACGAACCATTTCGGCAGCAGCGCTTTCAGTTAAAGTTTGCTGAGCCGTTTGTGATGCATGTGCAGAATACAGATATTTGCCGCTAACTGCCAGTCCAACTGCA
>DATITY010000571.1:0-2485 GCA_035467235.1 Draconibacterium sp.
TATCTGATGGATTTTTTAATGAATGTTACTGTTGATAACTTCTCAAAAAGTAACAGTTCCTTGAAGAATAATTAGGATGCAACGGCAAATATAATTAGGTATTTTCGAATGTATTATTATATTTGCAGTCGCAAAAAAAAATAAATACGGGTGTAGCTCAGTTGGTAGAGCACTGGTCTCCAAAACCAGGTGTCGGGAGTTCGAGTCTCTCCTCCCGTGCAGGCCGAAAGGGCAGTAAAAAGTGGGGTTTCATAAGGATTTGAGACCTCACTTTATTTTTGTACGTACAGCTTTTTTTGTAACATTAAAACTACCAGTTACAGAAATTACTTTTAAATTCCTGATGAGGTATGAAAGATATTTGCAATACAGGGGTGTTGTAAATGGAGTGATAAACTACATCCGAACTTTCCGGGCACTCTTTAATAAATGTCGTGACTATTATAACGATGAAGACAAGGGAAGAGTATTGATAAATCACTACCCTTTTAAAATATTCAACTTCCCGCACAAGGAAGATAAAACAAAACTTCTTGATGATATGATTTCAGCCAAACTGATTTTGGAAAGCAAACCGGTTGTTAAGCTCCATTATCAGGGCATCAGAATTATAGAAACCCCGGACTTGATTAAAGGCTTTTTTGAAGTTTTGGGAAATTAGTACAGCCAATTGGCTGACCAGCAATAACATTTTCAGCCCTCTTGGTTTATTCCGGGAAGGTTTTATTGTGGCCATTTTTTTATGGGCAGCGCAGACCCTTTTTCTTTTCTTTACCTTTTAACTGTTTGCTCTAAGTACATGACAAAAATTTAAAAATCCCTATATCGTCTTGAAATAAATTGTTTAACAGCACTGTAGCAATATAAGTTAATCCATATTTGAATAAACTTTTAGCTTTATTTCCATGCTTCTTTGTTGGGATTGGTTTATTGTATTTATGCAAATAATCTCCGACTAAATACGCCCAGGTAAAAGCGACTAATACCAATGCAAACAGTTTTTCAATTCTTTCAATATCAGTTAAATGTGTGTCTTCAATATTGAATCCACTTGTTTTTAACGCTCTAAAAGCTGTTTCAATCTGCCAACGTTCTTTGTAAATCTCCAGGGCAACTTCCGGTTTGTTGAACGATACAATAACCTACAATTCAGGTTTTCCATCCTTATCTTTTACTTTTGAGGCTGAGAGATAACACAGTTGATTGTTCAGATAAACAATACGGGGATTCACCCGGCAACCATTTAATGGTAAATCGGCAAACAGCCAACTGGCTTTAACTTTCTTTCCATTATGTGGTTGCAGTACCCAAAAGTTTTCGCGGATACGGATATAGTAACGAATCTGCTGTTCATTCAGGTATTTGATCCATTTTTCACCCACAAACTCCCGGTCTGCTGTTAAACATTCCAATGCTGTTAAACCAAAAAGAGTGATAAACCGTTCAATCAATTCAATTCGTTCATTGGTGTTTGAATTGCCAAATTTCGGCAGCAGCTTAAACAGCAGCGGAAAAGCAACTCCGTGATAAACAACTGCCAGTACCAATATATTGATATTCTGGCTGCCAAACTTCCAGTTTGTTCTGTCCATTGCCAGGCGAAAAGGCGGTTTGTGTGCTAATAGTCTGAATATCAGTATTGCAATCAAATCTGTATCCAGAAGATAGTCTGCCATAAACCGCTGTATTCTCCGAAGTGATGAAATGGTGCTGGCATTACTGTCAAAAGCAGTGGCTAACTTCTCAAAACCAACCGTTTGAACTTTACAAAGTGCGCTGATAATTAAAACAAAGAACTTCACCAGTGCCAAATTCCATCCTGTTTGTTCGTGGAAAATGGAAACTAATTCACTACTTTTAGACTCTACTCTGGATATCATACTTCTTACTATTAGATGTGGTAATATTTCGTAAGATACAGATATTCAGGGTATTAACCAAATATTTTGATGTTTATTTTGCTGATAATCAGCTATTTATATTTTTGTCATTTACTAAAATTGAACAGATGAAAAATTTTAAAAAAGTACTCTGTTTTGCAGCCTTTGTGTTCATTTTTAGTGGCTGTCAAACCACCGAAAAACCTTCAGAAAGCAATGAAGAGCTAACCATCATTCCTAAACCGGCAAAAGCAGTTTTGAACACGGGTAATTTTGTCATAACAAAAAACACGGTTATTTTTTGTAACAACAAAGAATTGCTGCCTGTTGCAAAATATATGGTTACAAAAATCTCCGGTGCAACCGGATTCAGTTTACAAATAAAAGAAGGCTCCGGAAAAGGTATTAATTTTGAAATTTCAGGTACAGCGGATTCAACTCACGGAAATGAAGGTTACAAGCTTCAGGTCACCCAAAAAAATGTTGTATTGACGGCCAACAAAGCAAACGGTGTTTTTTACGGCATTCAGTCATTGTTACAATTGCTACCCCCGCAAATAAAAAGCAATACATTACAAAAAGATGTGGAATGGAAAATACCCTGT
>DATITY010000572.1:0-5809 GCA_035467235.1 Draconibacterium sp.
CACATTCTGTATTCACAGGGTTCAAAAGGGACAGAATCCTGCATGTGTGGATGTTTGTCCAACGCAATGCCTTCATTTTGGAGATCTTGACGATCCGAACAGCGATGTTTCACTGGCATTGAAAGACCGGAAATGGAAGGTTTTAGCACCTGAAGCCGGAACAAAACCCCAGTTATATTTTCTTACTTAAACAGTTAATTTAAACGAAATATGAAAGAAGAACTTTTTGCAAGCGGACGTAATATTCCCAATATTGATCCTTACCTGAACATCTGGCACTGGCAGATTCCTCTCTATTTGTTTCTGGGAGGGCTGGCAGCCGGAATCCTGTTTTTCGCAGGGTTTTTCGTTGTGCGTGGTAAGGAAAGTAAGATGCAGGCCACTGTGAAATGGGCGCCTATTATAGCGCCAATCGCTCTGGTTCTCGGTCTTGGGGCATTATTCTGGGACTTAAAACACAAACTTTATTTCTGGCAGCTTTATACAACCATCAGGTTAACATCGCCCATGGGATGGGGAGCGTGGACTTTAATGATCATCACCCCGCTTTCATTTATCTGGGTTGCCAGTTATATGAAAGAGATGTTTCCAAAGTGGGACTGGAAATTTGATATTTTAAACCGGTTCGAAGCTTTCGTGATTAAGTACAGGGTTGTTCTCGCCTGGATAATAATGATTTATTCAATTATATTGGGCGTTTATACCGGTATTTTATTGTCAGCTTTTAATGCCCGCCCCCTTTGGAATACTTCCATTTTAGGCCCTTTATTCCTTGTTTCCGGATTCTCAACAGGGCTTGCAACCACCATCTGGATAAGTAAGGACCCAAAAGAGCGAAAAATACTGGGCCGTATCGATCTTGCCTTTATAGCAGTTGAACTCTTTTTGATTACACACCTTTTTATGGGATTTTTAGCTGGCTCTGAGGTAAGTACCGAAGCTGCAAGTTTGTTTTTGGGAGGCCCGTTTACGGTTAGTTTCTGGGTGTTTGTTGTAGTGCTTGGCCTTGTTTTTCCGGCAGTGCTCGAAACCATGGAGTTGTGGGGTTTTCATGTGCCGAAATGGTTACCGCCTGTACTTATTTTATTTGGCGGCCTCATGTTCAGATTTGTGATGGTGGAGGCAGGGCAGATTACAAGATATTTATATTGAAAAAAAATAATTGCTGAAAAATGGATACAAAAAATTTACAATACGAAAAACCACGATACATCAATCCCTATTTCGGTGGAGTATTGCTTGGCTTGCTTGTACTTGCAACAGTGTATATTACAGGCCGCGGATTGGGTGCAAGCGGGGCAATAAAAAGCACTGTTGTTGCCACGGCTGATATGATAACACCGGCGCAGGCCAAAGAAAATGCTTATATGAAACCTTTCATCAGCGACGACCATTCGCCAATGTACACATGGCTGGTATTCGAAACACTGGGGGTTTTCGTTGGTGGTTTGCTCTCTGGAATCGTTTTTGGGCGTGTTAAGAAATTCAGAATTGAGCACAGTCCTAAAATTACGAATAAAAAGAGACTCATTTTTGCCTTAATCGGTGGTGCATTGTTTGGAATTGGAAGTCAGTTTGGAAGAGGCTGTACCAGCGGGGCAGCACTTAGCGGATCGGCAACCTTTGCCCTGGGCGGCGTGCTCGTGATGTTTGCCATTTTTGGCACCGGTTACGCGATAGCTTATTTTTTCAGAAAATTATGGATTTAGTTACAGTAAAAATTAAAAAATATTGAATATGGGACCATTAATTCCTAACGGTATAATTGGCGCAGGCTGGGATTTCGTTATTGCCATCCTCATCGGGATCGCCTTTGGATTTATTCTTGAAGCATCCGGTTTTTCTTCTTCCCGAAATATTGTAGGTGTATTTTACGGTTACAACTTTGTTGTATTACGCGTGTTTTTTACAGCCGTAATTGTTGCAATGGTTGGCCTTTTATACTTCGATTATTTTGGATGGATCGATCTTTCGAAAATATTTATTCTCCCCACCTACCTTGGCCCAATGTTAATTGGCGGTGTGATTATGGGATTTGGTTTTATCATGGGGGGGTTTTGCCCGGGGACGAGTATAGCTGCCATTGCCATCGGAAAACTAGATGCACTTGTATTTACAGTTGGTCTTTATCTCGGAATTGGCGCTTTCACATTGGCGTATCCATTGTTTGAGAATTTTTACAACAGTGGAAATCTGGGGAATGTCACCCTGACTGATGTTACAGGAATTCAGGCAAAGTGGTTTGCGCTGGCTTTTACCGTAATTGCACTGGCTGCTTTCTGGGGAACCATTATCATTGAAAAACGTGTAAGAAAAAATATAACAGAATACAAATTCTAACCTGATGAAGCGGAACTACTTTTTTCTCACAATCCTGATGCTCCTGTTAGCCGTTGGAGCTTTATTCCTGAATGAAACTCCTAAGCAAAAACAACTTGACCCACAGGAACTGCTCAGGGAAATCATTCAGCCAACCCGGTATGTAACAACCGACCAGGTGGCCCGTATGATCATTCAAAAAGACCCGTCGCTCCAACTGATTGATGTGAGGAGTAGCGATGAGTTCGAAAAGTTTTCGTTGCCCAACTCGATAAATGTTCCTCTCGATAGTTTGCTAACAACTGGCAACCTTTCGAATTTTGGAATCCCGGGAACAAAAGTGGTCTTTGTTTCAAACGATGACATTAACGCCGACCAGGCCTGGGTATTGACCAAACGGCTTGGATACAGCAGTACTTATGTAATGACAGGCGGGTTAAACCGATGGATGGAAACGATAATTCAGCCTGCTGAGCCATCTGAAGACGCACCACTTACTGCATTCGAAAACTATGAATTCAGAAAAGGGGCACAACTCTATTTCACCGGGGCTAAACCCGAAGTCAAAGAATCATCAGACACAAAAGTACAGGTGGTTCGCAGAAAAAAAACGGTTTCAGCTTCAGGCGGGTGTTAACCAAATCATATTTAACAAGTAATTTAGTAACGATGCATAAAAACAAATTAAATCCCTGGAGAACATTAATTACCCTTTCAATATTCATTGTAATCCTAATTGCCGGCTTTTTCACAATGAACAGACCTTTGCTGACTTACAGCCTTGATGTCGGTCAAAGCATTGAAGAATTCAGGCAAAATGATGCATATTTTTATCCGTGGCAGTTGGATAGTTTCATAAATAAACAAAATCAAAAAGTTGCTCTTTTCGATATCCGCGACAATTTTGTTTACGGACAGGGAAATATCACGGGTTCTGAAAATGTTTCAGCCCACAATTTAACGCTGGCAGAAAATATTGAAAGGCTTGAGAAACTGAATAAGCAAGGAGTTACAGTGGTTTTGTACGGGAAAGACCAGTTGCAGGCCAACGGTCCCTGTATGTTATTCCGTCAGGTGGGATTTAATAACGTTAAAGTGCTGGTCGGTGGCTACGATTATTACATACAGCACAAGGATAACCTTGCAGCCTGTAAAACTGACTCAACATTGATAAATGAAATCCCACGGTATAATTTTGCTGAACGTGCTACACAAAAAGGAAACAGCGACGTAAGTTCGCAATCCACTGAAAAGAAACCTGTCGTTGTTCGCAAAAAAGTTCAGGCTGCTGCCTCGGGAGGGTGCTGATTTTTTGATTTTAAATCTTTCAGCGTGAAATAATATCTCCTTCATTCTCATCATTTTCAATCGGCAGTGCAATATTTCTGTCAGGAAAATACCTGCCGCGACTTAATGTATTGGCTTGGAGAGATTCCTTTTAGCTTTTTAAACTGCTCGTTAAAGTTTGAGATGTTATTAAAACCACTCTCGTATCCTATTCCTGATATATTCATTTTGCCTTCAATCAGCAGTTTACAGGCATGACCAATCCTGATTTCATTTAAAACGGCATGAAACGATTTTTTTGTGCGATTTTTAAAATAGCGGCAAAATGAAGTCGGGGTCATTCCAATAATGCCGGAAACTGTTTCAAGATTGATATTCTTTTGAAAATTGTCAATCATATAACGGTGCGCCTTATCAAACCTGTCGAAATCAGCCGATTTCCTGATTTTTGAATAACCACTGCTGGCAAGCAACTGCTTCTCATCGGTTTTCGACATAAAATCAAGAATCTTGATGAGCCGTAATAATTTTTCGATCCCGTTTGAACGAATCAATTCTTTCATCTGAATTTCAATGCTTTCTCTGGCCGAACCAAAAAATTTAATACCGAACTGTGATTCGAAAAGCAGTTGATTAATTCCCTGCATTTCAGTCAGTTTTTCCAATGGTCCTTTTAGAATAGAATCATGAAAATGAACCACCTGAACATGTGCGGTAAGACCCGGAATATTTTCCCTGTAAATCGGATCGCTTCTCCAGACATGCGGCAAGTTGGGCCCCACCAAACCAATATCGCTTTCTTCGAAAGCCTCGGAATGGTCGCCAACGAAACGTGTCCCGCTTCCTTTTTCGATATAAATAATTTCCGTTTCAGGGTGAAAATGCCACGGAACATCCAGATACGGACAATCAGTATCAAGAATATTTATTCCAAATTCTGACTCAGTTGAAAGCTTTTCGTACAACTCTTCCTTTTTCATACCCTGTTTTTTTGTCAAAATGTAAATATAGGACAATAAACCATTATCCTGAGAAAATCTGAAGGAAGTACTGCGTTAATTCAGCATCTATTTTTACCTTGACAATAATTATCCGAACTGACGAGCTAAATAAATGCAAGACGCCAGTTTCGGTATTTTTTGCAATCTTACAGGAATCAAATAAATCTGATACGATGAGAAATTACATTTTTGGACTCTGTTACTGTTTTCTCCTTTCTCTCCCGGTGCTTTCAAATGCACAGGAAATCAGCCCGTACCTTTTTGGACAAAACCATTGGATTGCAACCGGTGATGAAGGTAACAGGATTGGTTATATGGATGTTTTATGGCCCAAAGTAAAAGAGAGCGGGGTGAAATGTATCAGAATTGGTGGCAATGCATATAATCACAGGTTTCCTGAAAGAAAACGACTTACCGCGATAATCGATTCAATCCGCAATATTGGCGCAGAGCCATTGTTGCAGGTACCGGTTGGTTTTACTGCGATTCAGGCAATGGAACTGGTGGAATATTATACCATACCCGGCAACAAAAAAGTTCAATACTGGTCGATTGGGAACGAACCTCTTTTGCATAAAGATTTTACCATCGAACAGATTCACGAATACATTATGAGGATTGCGCCGGCAATGAAAAAAGTGGACCCAACCCTCAAACTGTTTGTTTTCGATGAGTGTGAATTGCGTGAAAAAGAATACCGCGAACTTTGCGGTGGAAGGCTCGATATTTCAGGGTTAAAAGAAAACGGTGCGTGGCTGATTGACGGTTTTAACTTTCACCGGTATCCAAACGGCAGGGAGTTTGGCCGTGATGATGTGGTTTTTAGCGGACCGGAAAACATTCTGGCACAAACTAAACTCCTTAAACAAATCATGGAAGAAGCCGATAACAAGCACAACCGCACCGGAGATGCAAAGTTAATGTGGGGACTTTCAGAAGTCAACGTTACCTATGCAAATCCCGACCGTGAAATTGCTGGTTACGGCAATACTTCATTTTTGGGCGGACAATTCATGGCCGAAGTTTATGGAATTGGGATGCAATTCGGGGCATTTTCTGTAAATCCCTGGTGTATCAGCGAAACCGATGCAGTGAGTACCGATTTTGGTTACCTGGGTTTGCCCCGCGAATTTTATCCTCGCTCCAGCTATTATCATACCCAAATGATGGCCGAAAACATGACAGGCAGTTTTATGACCACT
>DATITY010000573.1:0-1834 GCA_035467235.1 Draconibacterium sp.
AATGTGGTAATTTTTCTTTCATGGTTTTGATCAGTTAAATTTTAAAATATAATTAATGATGATGATGCAAATATTCAAAACAAAGAGCCAAAGCAGTATTTTATGTCCTTTAGCAAAGTCAAATTTCAAGTGCAGCAGCAAAAAGGCAAACATCAGCAAGAGTGTATAAACCGGCGGATACATATAAAATGCTTCGACAAACTCTCCTTTTAACAGATGTATTATGGACCTTTGCAATCCGCAACCGGTACATTCCACACCCAAAGATTTCCATTGACAAGCCAGTAAATGATCTTCTAAAAAAGAAATGAATCCCATCTGTTTTAATTGAATGAATAAATATAAAAAAAATTATAAAATAAAAGGGGTATATTATCTTTGCGCTATGGGTACAAACCAAAAATTTAAAACCGGAGACAGAGTCAGCTTTCTGGATGAACCGATGAAAGGGATTGTTACAGAAGCTGATCAGTATAAGATCATCGTGAAATCCGATGATGGCTTTTCATATACCTGTGAAGCCAAAGACCTGGTATTAACCGGAAATATGGAGTCCCTGCTCACCAATAAAGTCGAGAAAATTGTGGAGGAAAAAAACAGGCCTGCATCACAAAAAATAAAAAATTCCGCAGCAAAAAAAATCCCACCCATGGAAGTGGATCTGCATATTGAACAACTGATCCCTGAAGCTTCAGGACTTCAAAACCACCAGATCCTGGAATTACAATTACAGCATGCCAAAAGAAAACTGGACTTTGCACAACTGAAAAAAATCAGAAAAATCGTATTCATACACGGTGTGGGAGAAGGTGTGCTGCGGTATGAACTCCTGCGACTTTTTAAAAATTACCATGTGGAATATTCCGAAGCCTCCTACCAGAAGTACGGCCTTGGAGCAACAGAACTTACCTTCCTTTCTTTTTAGGACAGATTACAAATCCTAAATTTGGGTTTAATTGACAGCCGTACTGAAAACTCCAAAAAGATAGGTGTCATCAAAAATCAAGGAATCTTCACCGCTTTCAAGCACCACATCATTCAAAACGACCGTATGCTTGTAGGAGACAACATTGAGTCCGCTCGCATCATACACCACTTCGTTTTGCACCACGACATTTCCGGAAACTCCCCGCCAGTCCTTTTTCACTTTGGGCTCAACAGGAGGTACAGCAGCACAAAAATAACTGCCGGTCACTTTTTCGGCAAAAACCCTGTCTGTTACTGTGACAGGCCCGGATAAACTCACATTGGCCTTAAAGGTACCCGCTTCCCGTTTGACCTGGTCACCGGTAAGTGTGACGATCAAAGCTTCCTTTTGTCCGTTGGTACTCAAACGGTATAAGGTATATTCTCCGCAAACATTGACTGTCTCTTCAAAATCAAAACTCGATTGATCAATATCGCCGTCATCGCAAGCCAAGCCTGTAACAATGAGTATTAACAGATAAAAAAATCTTTTCATAAACTTCCACATATACTGCAAAAGTAATAGTTTTAAAGGGATAACAAAAATTCATTTGATATAAAAGCATTACTTTTACACCATGCAAACTATTTACCTGGATAATGCGGCGACTACCCGGCTGGAACCATCTGTTTTGGAAAGTATGGTTGATGCTTATCAAAATGTGTTCGGCAATCCCTCTTCAAACCATCAGTTTGGAAGGAAAGCCAAAACTATACTTGAAAGCTCCCGCAAACAGATTGCCAAAGTTTTGAATTGCGAAGCTTTCGAAATCTATTTTACTTCGGGAGGTACTGAGGCCGCTAACCTGATTTTGCATAATGCCGTTAAAAACTTAAAAGTACAGCGCATAATAAGTTCTAAAATTGA
>DATITY010000574.1:0-2387 GCA_035467235.1 Draconibacterium sp.
CCTTTTACATACCGGGGCCGAAGTTCTGTAAGTTCAGAGGCAATGGCAAGTTGCAATGTTTTGGTAGTGCTGTTTCCGGTGTTGAAAATATGTAGTTTACCGGCTTGTTCAAAAATGATATTATTTCCGAAGGCATTTGCCGAATTTATTGGAAAGTCGGTGTATTGCGTAAGTTGCACCACTTGTTTGGAAGACACATTGTAAGAAAAAAGGTTGAATTCACCGTTTCGGTCTGATAAAAAGAAAATGTTGTCGCCTGTCCACATCGGGTTCCAGTCGTTACTGCGGTTTTCTGTCATCGGGATTTTTACCGTTTCGAAGTTATCGAAATTAAATACCCAAATGTTGGAAACGGTGCCGCCGCGATAGTTTTTCCACTGCTGGAAACGTGGAGGAATTGGTGTGTATGCCATATGTTTGCCATCGGGTGAATAAGTTGCCTGAAAGCCATTGGGAATAACAAGTTTAGACGGAAATCCACCCACCAAACCAACGGTAAAAAGCTGGGTGTATCGGTTCGAAAAATCTTCGCGCGACGAAGCAAACAAAACTGCTTTGCCATCAGGCGCGAAACCACGAACCATATCTGCAGACGGATGCCAGGTTAATCGTTGCGGGATTCCACCCTCAACCGGGATAGTGAAAACATCGGTATTTCCATCGTATTCTGCACTAAAGGCAATCAGTTTGCCATCAGGTGAAAAATATGGATTCGATTCAACACCTGCATCGGAAGTAATTCGCCGTGGATTCGAGCCATCCACATTGGCCACCCACAAATCGTTGGCATAAACAAATGCGATATGTGTTGAACTGATTGCCGGTTGGTGCATTAACCGGGTGTCGGTGGTGTTTACAGCAAATAATGAGAAACCTGCTAAAAATGCAGCAACGGCCAGAATTGAAGACAAAATATTTCTTTTCATGATTTTATGATATTAGTTGAAATTGAAAACTTTCTGATTCACCAGAATCAGACTGAAATTTACGGAAAATGTTACAAAGATTAATGCATTCTACCTCAGCGCCACCAGCACCCCACCGGTAATAAAGGCAATTACCCACCAAAAATAGGCGTAACGCGAATATTTTTGAATTCCATCGGGGATAGGCGAATAACTTCCTTGTTTGATTTTCATCTGCCAAATCAAAACCGCATCGATAAACATGCCCAGCAGCGACGAATATCCAATTATTCCATGAGCTGTAAATCCGCCTTTGGATGATCCGAGAATCATGAAAATAGTTGCTGTAATATCAAGGGCAACACCCAACGTTAAAAATACCAGTATTCTTCTGCGAAGAATTTTTTTACGGTGAATGGCGAAAACGGCAAATGAATAAGAGGCAAGTGCAAAAATTACGATGGTGGTTCCCAAACGCAGGAGTGGATTCATGAACGGATCAATTTTAGTTAAGATTCCGAAAGTAGATTTTTTTTAACAGAAACCCAAATTAAACCTTTTAGCTTAGCTTAATATCCGCTCCGGATTTAAAAATTCTTCTTTAAAAAATCATAAGTATTTCCCCTCATAAACCGTTCAACAATTTCGGATGCCGTTAATTTGTTGAAATCCTTCAGGTTAGCTGAAGCAGGTGAAGAAAGAAAGTTATAAGCATGTTTTTCGAGATAACTGTCGAAAAGGGGCATATCTTCCGCTGTCCAGAAACCATTCAGCGGATTCACCATCCCGTCGTAATCGGAACCAATGCATTGGATGTCCCAGGCAAAACGGTTGTTGCGGTTTAATAATTCAGCAATATGTTCAATTTGATTCCACACAAGTTTTGATTTGTAAAACAACATTTTTCTCCTGCTCAGGTTGGGGCCGGTTTTTTTCAGTTCCGATTCGCTGCCCAGTCGCCGCTCGTCGAATTGAATACCGAATAATCCGCCTGAACCGGCGATCCTGAGTATTTCATCATCATAAAAATTAATGTCGTTCGATTGAAATTTCCCGTAATTAAAAAGGTCGTCCTCCACTTTTTCATTGTGCGAACGCAACCCGGTTACCGCACCGTGACTCACCAGCAGCGGAATTATTTCAGCAGGATATTCAGTTTCCAGAAACCGGTAATATTCGTTCCGCGATTGAACGCTCATGTGTTTCAGGTCAATTAAAACCCGTCTTCCGTTTGTATTATCGAGCAGCCTGCGTATCACTTTCCACCCGAGTTCCTGAATACCTGTGTTTAATCCTTCCGTCTGGTCGCAGAATTTGCTCACAATTCCACTCAAACTTTGCGCATGTCCCACCATTTCATTGTAAAAATGATGAGTAACTCCCATAAAAAAAAGCGGCTTATCCCATCTTTTTACCTTGTCAACATTGTCAAGTACATCGTCAGGATCGGCAGTTTTACCCATCATTCCAAGGCCGCCGTTA
>DATITY010000575.1:0-4546 GCA_035467235.1 Draconibacterium sp.
AACAAATAATGCAATTGAATTAAAAGACAATCAGCATTCAGATGCCGGCGATGAAAAGTTACCTCATGTTTTAATAGTTGAAGACCATGTTGATATTCGTGAATTTATTGCTGAAAACTTGAAGGATACTTTCTTTATTGAACAGGCCGAAAATGGAAAAACAGGATTGGATCAGGCAATAAAATTCATCCCCGATCTGGTAATTACCGATATTGTGATGCCTGAAATGGATGGAATAGATCTTTGCAGAAGTCTGAAAACCGACGAAAAAACAAGCCATATTCCGGTGGTAATACTGACAGGTAAAACGGGCATCGATGACAGGTTGAATGGTTTGGAAACCGGCGCCGACGCATATTTAACCAAACCTTTCAATATAAAGGAACTTCGTTTGCAGGTGACCAAACTTATTGAACAGCTGCAAAAACTGCGCGAACGGTTTACACGCGATTTACGACTTGAACCGAAAGATATTGCTGTTACTTCCGCCGACGAGAAATTCATAACCCGGGCAATGGAAATCATTGAAAAGAATATCGGCAATTCAGAATTCGAAGTCAGGCAGTTTGAGGAAGAAATGTTTATGAGCCGTATGCAGCTTTTCAGAAAAATAAAAGCTTTAACAAACCAAACGCCGGGCGATTTTATACGAACCATTCGTTTAAAAAGAGCTGCCAGCCTGATAAAACAGAAATTTGGCAATATTGCACAAATAACTTACGAAGTTGGTTTTAACAATCCTTCCTATTTCGCCAAGTGCTTTAAAGATTTGTATGGCGTTCTGCCTTCCGATTATATAAAAAACTTTAAATGATACACCATTTGCATCATTTGTGATTTCAGTTTCATTTTCTAAAATACACAGGTTATTTACTTACTCCCAACGGATGAAATGTCCCATCTTTTGGGAGTTTTAAGGTAGATTTCACCCCTCCGCCAGTTGTAATTTTACATTGAAATTATTCAGGAAATTAAAACAAAGTAAAACTAAAATTCTGGAGGAAATTAAAATGAAAACACAGGTATTTAAAAACAGCGAAACAGAAAAAACATCACATTTTATGATGTTGGTATCAATGATTGTTTTTTGTGAAATTCTTCTTTTTATTGTCAACAACGAACAATCATTTTCAGGAAACGGATTTTCAGTTACACAGACAAAAGACGACGGTGTAAGTTTGGAGTTTAATGGGCGGCTGACAGAAAATAAAGTCAGTCGCGAAAATGAATCGATTAAAAATCCGGGATTGAATTCTGCAGTAACCATGGCAAAAATGAGGGAGTATTTAATCCCTGAAAATGAACCTGAACTTACAGTTGATTATGCAAATTCAATGCTATTCCCGGATGTTGTTAATGTTGAACTGGCAGCAACCGAATTCGCATCAAATGATGACAGTTTTATGCTGGATTTGAAAAAACAGGCCAGCGAAAAAACAAAGGAAGCAGTTGAACTTTATGCTTTTGAAAAGAAAATCAGGGAATACTTAACTGTTGAAACAGAAAAACCACTTGAACTGGAAGATTGGATGACAAATGAAAAATGCTGGTGCCCGAAGTAAGGCGAAACAATGGCACTTACCGGGGAAAAATAATCCCGGCAATTAAACAATGGCAGAAAATCCCCAAACAGTTTTAGTCCCGGGAAACCAGTAATTTCCGGGACTTTATTTATTGTATTCTTTTGGTATTACTTCACCGCGGGCAACCCGCAGGGCATTCAGAGCGAGCGCTTCCAGTTCGTCTTCGCCGGGATAAGAATAAACCGGCGCTATAAAACCTGCTTTTGTTTTTATATATTCTTCAATACCCGCATTAAAAGCAAGGCCACCGGTTAATAAAATTGCATCTGCTTTTCCTTCGAGAACCACTGCCATTTCGCCAATGGCTTTTGAAACCTGGTAAAATAAAGCTTCCTGGTAAAACCGTGCCTTTTCATTTCCTGATTCTGCCAGTTTTTGAACTTCGTGTGCATTGTTGGTTCCCAAAAAACTTACAAAACCGCCCTCTCCAACCACCATTCTGTCCACTTCACTTTTAGAGTATTTGCCGCTGAAACAAATTTCAATGAGTTGTCCGGCCGGGAGCGTCCCTGAGCGCTCAGGACTGAACGGACCTTCGCCGTTCAATGCATTGTTTACATCAATAACACGACCGTTTTTATGTGCACCCACTGAAATTCCACCTCCGAGATGGGCAACTATTAAATTCATTTCCTCAACTGTTTTGCCCATTTTCTGGGCGTGTGCCCTTGCAGTGGCTTTTTGATTTAAAGCGTGAAAAATGGAACGCCGCTGGAATTTTGAATGGCCTGAAACCCGGGCAATATCTTCAAGTTCATCGGTCACAACCGGATCGGCGATAAATGCCTGCGCATCGGGAATCTGGAGTGCAATAAAGTCGGCCAGCAGCGGACCAAGATTACTGGCATGTTCTCCCATCACCCCTTCGCGAACATGTTCCAACATGCGGTGATTGACCCTGTAAATCCCTGATTCCACAGGGTAAGTCAACCCTCCCCTACCAATAATAAATTTTATCGAATCAACATCAATGTCCTCTTCAACAAGTGCATCAATAATTAATCCTTTCCTGAAATCAAACTGATCGATAATATTTTCATAATGAAAAAGATCGTCGAATGAATGACGGATTGTTTTATTCAACACACATTCGGTATCGAAATAAACCGCAAATTTAGTAGATGTGGAACCCGGATTTATGGCCAGAATTCGGTGCATTTATTTAACTTAACAATGATGCCAGTGCAATTGAATTTAATTTTGTTTTTTCGCTATCGCCCCGTGACGATACTACAACCGGAACTTTTGCCCCGGCGATTATACCCGACAATTCGGCATTGCAAAGTTTCGAGTTGGTTTTATAAAAAACATTTGCCGCGTCGATATTGGGGAAAAGCAAACAGTCAGCATCTCCCGCCACAGGGGAAGTAAAACCCTTTATTTCGGCCGAAGTGCGATCCAACGCAACGTCCAAAGCCATTGGCCCGTCAACCATTCCGCCTTCAATTTGCCCGTGTTCCAACATTTTAGCGATTGTTGCCCCATCCATACACGACTGAATTGAAATAATAATTTGTTCAGTTGGAGCAATAACCGCCACTTTAGGATATTCAATACCCAGCCGTTGCGCTGCATTAATCAGGTATCCTGTCATCAAAATTTTCTGTTTTAAATCGGGATATGGAATTACACCTGCGTCGCTGAAAATCAACAATTTATGGTAATTCGGATTATCCATTACCGAAATGTGGCTGAGCGTTCCGCTGGTGGGCACCAAACCGTATTCCTTTTTTAATAATACACGCATAAATTTATCGGTCGGAACCATGCCTTTCATTATCAAATCAGCTTCTCCATTATTTACCAGTTCCACCGCTTTTTCGGCTGCCTCTTTGGGCGATTCGGCATCTACAATTCTGTATTTGCCGGCATCAATATTTAAATTGGCTAAGATTTCAAGTATCCGTTGCTTGCTTCCGGTTAAAATAGGGGTAACAAATCCCATTTCAACTGCTACATTTAACGCCTCAATCGTATTTTCGTCCACACCGTTTACAACCACCAGCCTTTTTTCGGGTTGTTTTTTGGCTGCCTCCAGCAAATCGATAAAATTTTTAATGTGCATCATTTTTTTTTGTCGAAGTTAAACGAAACTGTTAATTCAACCGACAACATTTCTCAGGTTTTTTTATGTTGTTAACCATGACTCAAAATTTCATCGTTACAATCTCATTTTCAAATTCATGTTTCAAATCAGATTCTGAAACTGAAAGGTTGATTTTTCTTTTATTTCCGTATTCTTGAAATTGCATAACCTGAAAAAAGCACATGACGGGCATCGAAATTTACTAAAAAAACTGCAAAATTATGTCATGATACATCCTGTTTTCTGATGAAAAAAAGCGTGTTATACAATATGCCGGAAATAATTCGGAATCAATTTTTTTTGTACTAAATTCAGACCCTGATCATTTTTAAACCTAAAAGCTATTGTTATGGTAAATAAAATCACAAGTTTGGCTGAATATCTTCAGAAGTACCAGGAAAGTGTTGCAGACCCAGACGGATTTTGGGGAAATATTGCAGAGAGTTATTACTGGCGTAAAAAGTGGGACCGTGTCCTTGATTGGAAATTTGAAGGAAAAGGGGCGCCCGACGTTAAATGGTTTGTGAATGGAAAACTGAATATTACTGAGAATATTTTCGAGCGTAATATGTTTTTACGTAAAGACCAGGTTGCAATTATCTGGGAACCCAACGACCCAAAAGAACCTGAAATTAAAATTACTTATGGTGAACTTTTCGATAAGGTAAAACAATTTGCCAACGGCCTTTTGAAACTTGGGGTAAAACGTGGCGACAGGGTTGCCATTTATCTCCCAATGGTTCCCGAACTGGCCGTTGCCATGCTCGCCTGCGCCCGAATCGGAGCAATACACTCCATCGTTTTTGCAGGCTTTTCAGCAAGTGCGCTGGCCGATCGTGTGCAGGATGCAACGTCAAATGTTCTTATCACTTCTGAT
>DATITY010000576.1:0-8276 GCA_035467235.1 Draconibacterium sp.
AAAGTACGGTTGCCGCACTTTTAATGGCAAGTGGTTTTCATTTACTGGCCGACGATTTTGTGCCGGTTGATGCAGCTTCCGGCGAGGTGAATTTTTTCCCGGCAGCCGTTTCAGTGAAGAAAAATGCGCTGGATCAATTAATTCCATTCTATCCGCAACTGGCATCGGCCACCGAATTTAATTTCCCCGGAATGAATAAAACGGTTCGTTATCTGCCACCGTTAATTCAAGCTGAAAACAATACATCAGGTTATCCATGCAAAGCCCTTGTGTTTATAAAGTACCAGAAAGACAGTGGTTTGAAACTGGAAAAACTTCCAAAAGATGACGCCTTCCAAAAACTTGTGCCCGACTCATGGATCTCACCATTACCAGAAAATGCATCCCGATTTCTGGACTGGTTTCTCGAAATTCCCTGTTACCGGTTAACCTATTCAAACAATGAAATGATGGTGAAAACGGTTAAAAAACTTTTCGAAAAATGACTTGTAAAAAGGCATGATTTAAATTCCAATTCTTTAAATCTGGGTTGGAAATATTCATAGCATGACTGGGAGTCATACTATGAATAAGAACTGCAATTAAAAATAAATCTGTGTCTGTAAAATTATCTGTCCTTTTGAGCTGGTCCACAAATCCTGACCCTCGACTTTTGTATAAATTGGACGTGATGAGTATTGTAAAGTCCATTTCAGGTTATGCCCGTACATCAGCCAGTTGATACCTGCATCGAATTCAACGGACGCCTCATCGAGTGCCTCAAATTTTTTAAATGAAAATGCTCCGTACGGCTGAAAACGGTTTTTCAAACCTTGTCCCGGAAGCATGTACCCAAACTCGCCGCGAACGATGTGCCCGGACCCAACTTCCCACTCAGAATTGCCGATTCCCTGAGGTAATGCCAGTGCGGGGTCCATTTTTGAAACATTCATTTTACCCATCGACCGAAGATAATTAGGTCCAAAAAAATTATAGTAATATCCCAGGTACGAGGTAATTGCGCCATTATTTTTCGTGGGCATATCTAAAAATACATCGACCGCTGCCAGGAAAATATCGCTGATTTGCGACGGATAATAATCGGCATAATTGGCTAGTTTATCACTGTTTCCTGAAGCGATCAGTAATCCTGCAATCCAGGGATCAACTGTCGATAAATCTTTCTCTGCCTCCACCAGCATCGCCTCGGGATGATAGTAAAAACCTGCGCCAATATTCAGCATTTTTGCCCTTCCCAGGTTATTCATGGTCATGTATGGGAACAAGGTATTTTCCTTGTCAAAAAACTGCCATTCAAAATAACCTTTTACAGCAAAGTTTTCGTTGATACGTTCGGTTGTAATGGGTGATGAAACCGAATCGATGCCATATTCAAAAGGTTTAACAACTGAAACGCGGTAGTGTAGTTTGTCCAACGTGCCTTTGGCATAAATTCCAAGTTGCCGCCCGAAACGATCGAATGTTCCACCAACAGGATAAGCAAACCCGGGATTATCAACAACCAAAAACTCCAGTAATTTATTGTTGGAGTACCTCGAAATACCATTCCACGTATTCAACCCAAAACCCAAATGAAACTTGTCTTTCAGGAAAATAAACTCGGTTTCGGCATTGTACAGATGAATTGCCGGGTTTTGTTTCGATTGGTAAGTTATGTTGTCGGCTCCAATTTGTGTGTAAATAAAAACCCTGTCCATCAGCGAAGTATAAAATATCAACCTGCTCCGGCGGATTCCCAAATCGATGTCGCCATATTGTTCCACTCCATTGTAATCAGGATTGTTCCAGATATAACGTGTCCAGATTTGATTGACCATTAACATGCCGGCATAAGAACTTTTGTCTTCCGACAGGTTCCAACGGAGATTCGGCATTTTCAAATCGTCCTGGGAAAATCCTGTCAACGCGTTAAAAATAAATATTATCGCTATTGTAAGTTTTGAAAATCGATTCATTCAAAATTGTTTAAAGTTTAAAGTTCAAAGTTTAAAGTAGGTTTGAACCCGATTAGAAATTGATTCAAAAATAATATCTGCTATCTATTTCTGGTTAGTTTTACGAAAAATTAGCAATGAATTTCAAAAATGAATGAAACAAACCTAAAAATAATTTCAACCCGGGTCGGTTATTCCAACTCGATATTGCTTGTAAATGGTTCAAATTCAATAATTATCGATACAGGAGTAAGAGGATATTTCCACAATTTTAAAACACAGTTAAATCAATTCAATTTAAAACCAACTGATATTAAACTGATTATTTTAACCCACAGCCATTACGACCACACCGGAAACCTGAGACCACTGGCAGAACTAACCGGTGCAAAAGTTCTGGTTCATAAAAATGAATTTGAAAACCTGAAAAACGGCTTTATCAAAATCCCAACCGGACAGGGAACTTATTCAAGATTGATTTCCAAATTAGGTCGAATTGTTTACCCCAAATACGCTTCTCCAAAACCTTTTGTGGCCAACCTGATAAACGAAAATGAATTTGATTTACGTGAATTTGGAATTGAAGGAAAAATCATTTCAACACCCGGCCACACCGAAGGTTCACAATCGGTTTTGTTAGGTAAAATACTTATTTCGGGCGATACTTTTATCAACTTGCCGAATGGCATAATTTTTCCTCATTTTGCAAACAATCCAAAAATGCTGCTCGAAACCTGGCAAAAACTATTCGACATGGGAATTGAAGAAATCTACCCCGGCCACGGAAAACCGCTTCAAGTGGAAAAGGCGATGGAGGAGTTTGAGCGGTGGAGGAAGAGGATTATTTGAACTCGATGGTTGTTGTCCCAATGTTATTCCCATCGGCAAACAAATCGATGGTGTAGGTGCCAACCATCAGAGCAGGTTCACCGGCGTTATCCCAGTAAATGGCCACAGGCAGATCCTGACCCTCGTAATTAACCTCGCGCATTGCAGAAAATGGAATTTTCAGGTCTTCGAACTGAAACAGATCGTTGGGTGATTTTGTCATTAACTGTTGATCGGGTCTCATAATGCGCACATAAATATTCTTGGCCCCGCGTTTCGATGTTATGTTTTTGCCCAACACAAAAGAGATTCGTATTTTTTCGGTACGATTGGCAAATTTTGTTTCCTTGTTTCGTGAGTTTAATCCTTCGGTAATTAACTCGCGCGCTTCGAGCTGGGCAGCGCGTTGCAGGTTTTTCTGGAGATTGTCTTTTTCCTGACTCAACTGCTCATTTTTTATTTCAACCTGTTTATATTGCTCCTTAACCTGTGTGTTTTCGGCCATCAATTGTTCGTTCCGACGGTTGAGCGAATCGATTTGTACCACAAAATCGCGCATAATTCCACGAAGTGTTGTTACCTGTTTCTGGTAATCCGAAATTTTTTCGTAGCTCACTCTTTTTGTTTGTTCTACTTCAATCAGCAAATCTCTTACCTTGGTTTGTGCAATTAAAAGTTGTTCGTTAATGGTGTCGTTTTCGGTTTTCAGCATGTCGTAACCAGCGACAATTTGTGTCAACTCCTGTTGAATAGAATCTTTTTCAGCAGTAATATCCTTCATAATTGTACTGTGCTCCCTGCGTTGCATAAAAAATAAAACCAGCATCACCACCAGAATTGCTGAAAGCGCAATTACAATAATGTTGTTTCTGAGGTTTTTAGACTTTTGTTTTGGTATGTTTTCCAATTCGCTCATTTTTCAGGATTATGTTCTCTGTTTGCAATTATATCCAAATTCGGTACAATTAATTTAACCAATTTTTAAACTCTTTCATGTTATTAAATAACGACGCAAAATTACAAATCTTTTATACCAAACAAAAGAATCAAAGCGGCTAACAACTTTGATTCTGACTTCAGTAAATCTGAAATATCGTACCAAACACATAAAAATCGTGATTGTTGATCAGATTAAAATGCGATTGTTCTTTATATTCTTAACCGGAAAATCGGTAAAAAGCAATTCAGGCTACCTTTTTCACTTCAGCTGAAAGTCGTTCAAGAGCAGTGTCTGCTTCTTTCAGTGCATCAGAAATCAATGTATTGAAGAATTTTCTAACGAGTTTTGGGTTATCTTTTCCATCGGGATGATTTGCCCGAAGTCGCAGTTCACGGTGTTTTTGAATTACATCACCAGCAATTTTTAAAATTGCTTCATTGTCCACTTTTGCATTGTATTCCAACACAGAAAAACAGTCGTTTAATACAAGCGACATAAGTAAATCGATGTCCTTTTTTAATTCTTTTACACTTGCCATAACATTTCTGATTAATTTTTAAAGATAACTAATTTAGGTATTATTATGCACTATCGTCTAATTCCCGAACCGCCACCCTGCATTAAATTTTGCATTTGTTCAGGATTATTGCCCTGTTCTTTTTCCTTTTTAGCCTTTTCTTCAGCCTCTTTCCGCTTTTTTTCTTCTTCCTCAAAGTCACGTATTTTTTTAACAAAAGTTAAATCGGGTTTCAAATCCCACGTGTATTCCTTTTCCCAGTTCGACCTTACTTTGACTACTTCGTTTTCATATGATACTCTCTCTGGCTGAACTTTATCCTGATAACTTCCTGTATCCCATTTGCCATTCCCGTTTCGATCGTATATAACTTTTAACTTATATTTTTCGGGCTTTAAATATTCAAACACAATTTTTCCGTTTTGGCTAATCATTTTCCGGAGAACAACTTTTTCATCAGCATTATTTTCCAGAAGTTGAACAATGACAGGCATTTCAACACCGGTAAAATTTATAGCAACAGTTCCATAGTAATCTTCCTCACGAGCCGAAAATTTTGATGTTAGCCTTTGACTGGTAATTCCAAAAATATTTGTAAAAGCTGCCGAATCAATTTGCAGTGTATATTTTTCTTCAGGTTCCCATTGATGCAAAATGTTGTATTTTCGATATTCGAGGGTATCTTTTTCAAATTTAAAATTCAACGGTTTTTTAAGTGTATCTTCTGTAAGATAAAGAACAATTTTTGTGGTGTCGAATGAAAGAATCGGTTCAGGAGCAATTATTCCAACGTTTTTGTTCAGTTCAACAACCGAATTGGTTATATCGGTTTGCCATTTAAACTGAATTACCGGTTCAGGTTCTTCTTCCTTATCATCCGGTTTTTTCTTTTTCTTTGATCTATCATCAACTTTATCAACAAAACTCATTGCAACTGTGTCTCTTTGCAAATAAATCCGGCTCAATGAATCCAACTGAAAATAGCAAACTTCCATCAGCAAAGTATCCATTCTGGCCACAGTAGTATCTGCAATCCAGACAATCAAAGAATCAATATTTTCATTGTATTCAATTTGATACCAGTTTGTTACATCGTTTTCAATTAAATTTAACTGAAATGTGTCTTTTACCGATTCGTTAAAAACGAAAGTACATTTATACCGTGTGTTCCTGGTATATGAATCAAGATATTGATCGAAAATATTTTCGGTAAACTGATGCAGGAATACAGATTCGGGATAAAAATGAGTGTGCCCCATAATCACAATCGTATCGGTAGCAGTATAAATCGTATCAACCTCTTCAATAAATTCTGAAGTAGGAACGATTAATGAATCTTCGAAAGCCATCTCTTCAGCACCTTCATCGTATAACAAATTTGTGTTTAAGTCCATAAACGAGAAAAGATGATACTTCCCGGGAGCAATATTGTCAATCATAAAAATACCTTCCTTGTCGGTTTTGGCAATATAATCGGGCCGAACCGAATAAACGGCTGAATCGTGTAAATTGCTGTGCAGCAACACCAAACCTTTGTCAACAGGTTCCAGGTTAAAGGCATTCACTAACCTTCCGGCCACTCGCAACGAATCGAAAACATCGCCTGTGCTAAAGGAAAAACGAAAATTTTCGAGTTCGTTTTTTTCATTATTATCGGCTACGGAGTTCTTAAAATCGAGCGAATAGGTTGTACTGTCTTTTAAATCTTCATTAAACTCTATTACCAGTGTTTTTGATTTTGTACGAATAATAGGTTTCTTAATCATTGGTGGCGAAATAACAAGTGCTTCTGAAATTTCATCAGTAGCGATATACTCGTTAAAAGTAAGTTTTACATTGTCGCCTTTAAAATTTACCGATTTATAAACAGGATCTGTTTTAACAAGCACCGGTGGAATTGTATCCTGTGGTCCACCAACCGGCATTCCCGGGTTTGCACACGACGAAACAATTACGATCCAGGCCAGCACTGCAACAATAAATACCGGTATTTTCCCTTTAATTTTCATTCGTTTTTAACGGACTACAAACATACAAATTCCTTCAAACATTGAAAGTTATGTGATGTTAAATAAAAAAGCTAACTTGTACTGCCATAAAAAATACCATAAATGTCAAAGAATAAAAAGAAAAAGGAAGGCTTCAAAAAGATAAAAGCCGAAACTTTTAATAAGAAAAAACTAAAAAACTCCATCATAACAATTCTTTACGGAGATCCGGACAAAACGGTGAATTACAAGCAAATATCAACCTGGTTTGGAATAAAGGATTTGGAAACACGCAAGCTGGTTAATGTTGTTTTACAGGAATTGCATGACGACGGGTACCTGGAACAAATTGTTCGCGGGAAGTATAAACTAAAAGCAAAATCCGGAACTGTTGTCGGAATTGTCGATTTGCAATCGCAGGGTTTTGCGTATGTTAACAGCGACGAAGTTGAAAGGCCGGTTCTGATCTCGTCGCGCAACCTGAACCATGCCATGGCCGGCGACAAAGTGAGCGTTCGGCTATTTGCCAGCCGTAAAAAACACGATTTGGAAGGAGAAATTATTGAGATTCTTGAACGTGCCAAATCGGTTTTTGTGGGCACAATTCAGATTTCGCGAAATTTCGCTTTTTTAATTCCTTCAGGAAAAGTTGGGTTCGATATTTTTATTCCGCTTGAAAAATTAAAAGGAGCTAAAAACGGACAGAAAGCCATTGCCGAAATTATTGAATGGCCCGGAAATGCACGTAGTCCGATTGGCGAAATAAAAGATGTTCTGGGTGATGCGGGAAATAACGATACCGAAATGCACGCCATTCTTGCAGAGTTTGAATTGCCTCATAAATTCCCTGTAAATGTTGATGCTGCTGCCGAAAAAATTCCACTCGAAATTCCGGATGAAGAGATTAAAAAACGACGTGACGTTCGGGGGATTGTAACTTTTACCATCGACCCTGCCGATGCAAAAGATTTCGATGATGCACTTTCGCTGCAAAAACTCAAAAACGGAAACTGGGAAGTTGGCGTTCACATTGCCGATGTTACGCATTATGTTGTGCCAAATTCAATAATCGAAGATGAAGCACAAAGCAGGGCAACTTCGGTTTACCTGGTTGACCGTGTTGTTCCGATGCTACCTGAGCGACTTTCAAACGGTGTTTGCTCGCTTCGCCCCAACGAGGATAAACTTTGTTTTTCGGCTATTTTTGAATTAACCGAAGATGCTGATCTGGTAAAAGAATGGTTTGGTAAAACCGTGATCCATTCTAACCGGCGATTTGCATACGAAGAGGCACAGCAGGTAATTGAAACCGGAGAAGGTGATTTTTCTTCGGAGATGCTGACATTAAACCAGTTGGCAATTAAACTCCGTGATAAACGATTTAAAAATGGTTCAATTGCATTTGAGCGGGTTGAAATTAAATTTGAAATTGACGATAAGGGAAAACCACTTTCGGTATATTTTAAGGAAGCCAAAGATTCGAATAAACTGATTGAAGAGTTTATGTTGCTGGCCAATAAAAGAGTAGCCGAATTTGTTGGGAAAACAGGCGAAAATAAAACACCAAAAACCTTTGTCTATCGTATTCACGACAAACCCGACCCCGACAAACTCTCAACGTTTAACACATTTATTCAGCGCTTTGGATATGGAATTCAACTGACCACTTCGAGGGCAATTTCATCGTCGCTCAACAATTTATTAAACAATGTAAAAGGGAAGAAAGAACAAAATCTGGTAGAAACTCTTGCTATCAGAACTATGGCAAAAGCAGCATATTCAACCCGGA
Organism: Draconibacterium sp.; assembly: GCA_035467235.1. Taxonomy (GTDB): domain Bacteria; phylum Bacteroidota; class Bacteroidia; order Bacteroidales; family Prolixibacteraceae; genus Draconibacterium. The sequence goes on from DATITY010000576.1 coordinate 7,997, forward strand.
ATATTGGTCATTATGGTTTGTCGTTTGAATATTATTCACATTTCACTTCGCCAATACGGCGTTACCCCGATATGATGGTGCACCGGCTACTCGAAAAATATCTTGCCGGAGGAAGATCTGCAAACGAACAGAAATACGAAGATTTATGCAAGCACTCTTCCGATATGGAAACCAAAGCTGCCAATGCCGAGCGGGCTTCAATAAAATACAAGCAGGTCGAATTTATGCAGGATCACATCGGTAAAATTTACCCGGGAGTAATTTCAGGTGTCACCGATTT
>DATITY010000577.1:0-3114 GCA_035467235.1 Draconibacterium sp.
GTGTAACCGTAACGAATCCTAACGAAGGCATTGTTTTGTCTTACACAACAGCTTTGGTGAAAAACAAACTGAGGGTGAACCTCACGTGGACTCCGTTACAAACTGCTGATGTTTACAGGAATGAGATTAAAATAGCCACCGGCGTTACATCCTATGCTGATATGCTGAAAGCCACAGGTACAACATACACTTACTATGTACAAAACGGGGAAATAAAATCCAATTTTGTAAGTGTTACTTTTTAACTTGTAAGTTGTGTATATATCAATCGGACTGACTGTCATTTTTTTAAAGGCATAAGAATTTGTCTTCGGGATTCATTGTGTGATGAGGCATTGATCGTTTTTCAGGTGATTACGGTTGATGCCTCTGCTATTTACCGGGTACACCGATGGTCAGAGCTGAAGATATTTTTAACCACCCCCTGACGCTGCAGGCAGGGTCCATGACCCGGTTTTGTCCGCAATATCATCTTCTTCAAACTTAAATTTAACCGGACTTCAACCGACCCCGCCTTAAAAGAAGAAGGCGGGGAAATTTTCGTGCTACTAATCTGTTTTTAATACCCCCGGTTTGTGTGCATGATTTGTATTTGTGAACCTTCGCATTGACAAAAAAGGCTGCCCTTTTCAAGACAGCCTTTTTTGGAAAGGTGGCAAAGAATATCTTACAGTTCAGGAACCAAAACGGCACTGATAACATGAATAATACCGTTTGATGCCGAAATATTAAACGTCGCACCCGGGGTTGTTGTCACAATTGACGACATACCTTTCGATGAAGTATAAATTACACCTGTATTATTAACCTTGAATGTTTGTCCAAGCAGTGTTGCAATGGTTTTCATTTGTCCGTTTTTTGCGGGTAAAACACTGTTTGCAGCCCGACGGCCATCGGTTACATGATACAGCAAAGTGTTAACAATTTGCTCATCGGTAAGCACAATGCTATTTTCATTCAAATAAGCAAACAATGCTTCAAATGCAGCATCTGTCGGGGCAAAAACAGTGTATTGGTCTGTTCCTTCAAATACACCCATTAAACCCTGTGATTCAAGCAAACTCTGAAGTACATCAAATTCCCCGTCATCGGCACGTACAATGTCGGCAATGGTCATCGACCCCTTTTTAACTGCTTTCCCGGCTTTTAGTTCCGATTCTTCGGCCGGCGTGGGAATATATCCGTCATCATTACTACAACTTACAGCAAAAACTGACAATGCTAAAATTCCTGCAAGGGCAAAACTCCTTAAACTCATCATTCCATTTAAATTCATTTTTTTCATTTTGTTTGTTGTTTTAAATTAATACTGAACATTAAACCATCTGAATTCAATAATGTTCAACATATAGCAATAAATTATAAACAATAATAGATTGTGTTATCTTTCTAATTATTTGAAACAGTAGTAATATATGAGGTTACAAGCAAATATTAAAATATGTTAAAAATTGAAATATAATCGATTTCAATAGATATTTCTCTGAAATCAATGCTGTATTTTGCCTGTTATTTGTAGCATCAAAAAACAACAGCGCAGGTGAGTAAAGTTAGTTGCGCAGGTGACCAAAATCACTTGCGCAGGTAATTCAGGTTAGTTGCGCAGGTGACTGAAATCACTTGCGCAGGTATAAAACCAACAGTTTTGCCGGACTTAAATTTCTTTTAAATTAATTACTTGTTTTGGCTTTCCCAAAACAAGTAATTAAACTTTGTATTATCAGGGATGGCAATTAATTATCTATTACTACCACCAAATATTTCGAAGCTTTCCAGAATTCAGCCGGTTTGTCTATCACCAGGGCTTCAACGGTTTTTGTTCCGGTAAGGTGATACGAATCAGCCGGGTGACTGGCAAGTAATACCGCTTTTTTTGCATTCAGCGTCATTTGTTTAAACTCCCGGATATCAATTTTTTGGAAATAATCGCGGTTAAAGTCCTTTTTCAGGGCCAGGGTTTTCCCCATTCCTAAAACTCCACCTTCCTTTTCAATCACATTCTTTTCTGCCAGTTCCTTTTTTGTTCCGAAGGCATAATAAGCAGTATTCAATACATCCGCCTGATCTTCAAAGGCCTGTTCCTTTTCTTTTATTGATTTTTGGTTTTCGGCGGTAATGGTTTCAATTTGCTGGTTCAGCGTGGTAACATTAACGTGCAGCGCTTCCAGTTCTGCTGTCAGACCGGCAATGTCAACATCTTTTTCAGTTATCTGTTTGTTCATGTTGGCAATCGTTATTTCGAGTTCGGCTATTTTTGCATTCGAAGCCTTATATTTATTCGTAAGCGATTTTACAAGCGCTTTGTTCTTCTGAAGTAGATCATTAATCTGTGCAATGTCTTCAGCAATCCGATCTTTAGCAGCGGTTTTCAATTCTACGCTGGAGGCTTTCTCCACCGAAATAATTTTTTCAATCGCTTTTATTGAATCAAGGTTTGTCTGAATTGCGTTCATCTCATCAATAAATTCCAGAATGGCATTATTTTTCTGTTCAGCAACCTGCGTTATACTATCCTGCCTGGCCTGCATCTGGGCAATTTCTTTTTTATGCTGACCGCAGGAAACCAACGCCAACACCGATAAAACATACATTAACTTTTTCATTTGATATATTTTTAAATGATTAATCGCTAAAGGTAAAGCGATTCACTGCCGGAATGATTACATAACTTATTGAAAATGTTACATCATTCACACATTGTACAGGAGTTCTGTTTTTAGGATTTGCTGCAATATGAAAATCAGTTCTACCACCCCGACCCGTGTAAACCGGGCCACCCCGCCTTAAAAGAAGAAGGCGGGGAAATTTTCGTGCCGTGAATTTGTTTTGAATTTCAAACATGTACAGAACAGTTTCTCCTCCTGGAGAGGAGCCTGCCCGTCTGCGCAGCCAGGCGGGGAGTACCTGAGGAACGAAGGGGAGGTGGTTGAAAGTATTGTTGAATTATTTCCTTCTCTCCCCAAACTCCAGGATATCATTTTTTATAACCTCCGGATATTCAAACACCCAGCGGTTTTCATACCTCATGACAGTAATTCCGTGCTGGTTAATGAATTCATCGCGTTCTGCATCGAGGGCAATATTTACCAAATCAGCATGTGGCTCTCCATCAAG
>DATITY010000578.1:0-10513 GCA_035467235.1 Draconibacterium sp.
GCCATTGCAATGACTCCCGCCAATGTAAAAACCTACAGCGATACAGGTTTAACGCCTGAAACTGAGTATTGTTACCGGGTGGTGGCATACAATTCTTTGGGGAAGTCAGCATATTCATCAACGGATACCGTAACCACACTCGAAACGCCTGCTGCAAAAGCTTTTAAAGGGCCGCACCGAATCCCCGGAAAAATTGAAGCAGAAGATTTCAATGACAATGAAGAAGGAATTGGATATCATGATATTGACCCCACAAACAAGGGTGGACAATACCGCACAAACACCGGAGTTGATATCGAAAAATCGACTGATACCGGCCTCGGTTTCAATCTCGCTTACATTGATAATGGAGAATGGTTAACCTACCTCATCGATTCGGTCACGCCCGGCACGTACAATATTGCACTCCGATTGGCAAGCAACGTTACAAGCACCAAAAGAATTGATGTTTTAATCGACAATGTAAAAGTTGGACAGGTAGTGCCTGTAAACACTGCAGGCTGGCAGAACTGGGAAACAAAATTCATCAACAACATTGTCATTAAAGATTCGCAGCCAAAGTTGCTGAAATTGAGTTTCTCGGGTGCCGAGTTTAATATCAACTGGATTGAGTTTATTTCAATCAATACAGCATCGCAAAAAACAGCGTTGAACAGCAACATAAAAGCCTGGTACGATAACAACAACCGGCAAATTCAAATTTCAACGAATACGGTAATGGATCAGGCAACAATTCAGGTTTTTAATACGCTTGGGCAATTATATTATCACGAAAAGTTTAATGGACTAACCAATACAAAGGTTTCTGTTTCAGACTGGCCAACCGGAATTTATCTGGTTTCTGTAACTAAGAATAATCAACGCATTACAACTAAATTGACAATTGAATAGGATGAATAAATCAGGATTACCTATCATTTTACCTTGCCTCGTTTTAGCCGGGTTGCTACTTTTTCATTGTTCTCCGGTTCAACAATCCGAAACCCAAAGTCCGTTGGAGCAGCGACTCGACACAATGCTCAGCAAAATGAGCATGCAGGAGAAAATCGAGCAGCTTTATTATCAGACCGATGGAAACGAGCGGCTTGGAATTCCACAATTCAAAGGCAGCGATGGCCCACATGGTATTGGAAACGGCGCCCCCGGATTTTCATCTTTCCCGGTAACCATTGCTATGGCTGCAACCTGGGACCCGCAACTAATAACTCGCGTTGGACGGGCAATCGCTTTGGAACAGGCATCGCGCGGAAGAGACAGAATTGCTGGTCCAACTCTCGATTTACTCATCGACCCGCGTATTGGCCGTGCCCCGGAAACCATTGGCGAAGACCCGTTTTTGGGAGGCCGTATTTCGGAAGCATTTGTTTTGGGGCAGAACACCACATCGGTATTTGGCTCTGTAAAACATTACAATTTAAACACCTACGAAATCAACCGCAGGACCAATAACTACCTGAGCGACGAACGCAGCCTGGTTGAATTCTGGGGCTACCACTGGAAGAGAACCGTTCAGGCAGGCGGAGCCATGTCGATAATGTGTGCCTACAATTGGGTAAATGGCGATAAATGTGCCGAAAATAAATACATGATAAAGGATTTACTCCGCGACCACTGGGGTTTCAATTATTACACCATGAGCGACTGGGGCGGATTTGGCGATACCGGAAAAGCGCTGAACTCGGAGCTTGACTTTTGTGAAGGCAACGACCTTTATATAAAGGAACTGCCAGCCGGAGTTGCCAATGGTCAGTTCGACAGCATGCTGGTGGAACGGGCAACCAGAAATGTACTTCGTACAAAGGTTATTTCAGGGATGATTGACGGTGTCCCCGCGATTCCTCAAACCGTAATTGACAGCAAGGAACACCGCGAACTGGTTTACGAAAGCGGGCTGAAAAGTCTTGTGTTACTGAAAAACAACGAAAATATTCTGCCCCTCGACAAAGAAAAACTGAAGTCGCTTGCGGTAATTGGTCCAAATGCGGCAGTTTTACCACTCGACGGGAACAGCAGTTCGAAAGTACTACCCTCCTACCGGATTCCGGTTGAAAAAGCGTTTCGCACAGTTTTGGGTGATGAGCGTGTAAAATATGCCAAAGGCTGCAACATTAACGACAAAGATAAAAAACAATTTGCAGCCGCCATCGAAACAGCAAAACTTGCTGAATATGTGGTTTTTGTTGCCGGACTGGACAGCACTGTGGAAGGTGAAGGCTGGTTTCTCGACAAGGAAGCCGATGAAAAAGGAGGCGGTGCAGTTGCCCGTCCCGACCGGCCATCGCAAACCGTTTTGTTGCCGGGAATGCAAAACATGTTAATCAATGAAATCGCAAAGGTAAATCCAAACATTATTTTGGTGGTGATTTCAGGTGGAACCTGCAGTGTGACTCCGGTTATCAACAATGTAAAAGGGTTACTTTATGCATTTTATCCGGGTCAGGAAGGTGGTCGTGCCATTACCGATGTACTGCTTGGAAACTACAATCCTTCCGGTAAATTACCTGCCACAATTCCAAAGGACGATAGTCAAATCATCCCCATAAGTCCCGATTTCAGGAACATGGTGAGCCGGGGTGTTGGCTACCGTTGGTTCGATTCGCAGAATCTGACTCCTGAATTTGCCTTTGGTTTCGGATTGAGTTACACTACTTTTGAATATAGCAATATCAGCATTAACAATGCAAATGCGAAAGTTGGCGATTTCATTGAAGTTTCCTTCGACCTGAAAAACTCTGGGAAATTGTTCGGGGAAGAGGTGGCGCAGCTTTATCTTTCTACAGGCAAGATTATTCCTGAACTTCAGATGCCGGTAAAACAACTGCGTGCATTCGAAAAAACCGGGCTGAATCCGGGAGATATAAAAACCATCACTTTTACACTTTCACCCGAAGAACTATACATCTACAACGAAACAACAAAATCGTACCAGGTTCCCGAAGGTGAATTTATGGTGCAGGTTGGCGGTTCGTCAGATAATCTGCCACTTAAAACGGGATTTACTTTAAGCAAAGCAGAAGGAAAACCAGACCTTTCGGTGAGAAATATCCGCACTATGCCGGCATTTCCAAAAGAGGGTGACGAAGTAAGTTTTATGGCTTCCCTCATCAACAACGGAACTGCAGCGACGAAGAAAGATGATTCGCATATTATCCGTTTTTATGTTGACGGGAAAGAAGTGGCGAACTACCATTCGAAATCAATTGCAATCCCGGTTGGTGGTATGGAACTTGCTTGTGCTCAGGGATTGAAAGGCATCAACTGGAAGGCTGTAAATGGAAACTTTAATATAACAGCAAAAATTGAGATAGCTGAAAGTGCCGATTTGAATCAGCAAAACAATACCTGCGATGCTGAACTTCAAATTCCAAACGGGAAAATTGTTCCGGTGGAAATTGCGAGGTTATTGAAATAGTAAATATTGAAAGATATCCTTTGCCGTTGACTTCAGTCAACGGTTAGTGAGGAGTTATGAAAACCGGGCTTTAGCCCAATATAATGTGGCTAATGCCGATTGCTCCACTCTTATTTCATCCGTCAGCTAAAGCAGACGGCAAAAAATAAAACATCAAAACAATTTATTGGACATATTGAAATAATCAACCTATGAAAAAAATATTCTCCATAATTCTTCTGTCAACCCTTCTAATCAGTCAGATTCTTCCTGCACAAACCACCCAAAACCCAATTTACAAAGATCCTGCTGCATCGATAGAATCGCGCATAAAAGATTTATTGGGCAGAATGACGCTGGAAGAAAAGTGCCGGCAAATTGATATCTGGCACCCGAAAATGGATGTCAGCAATCCGGAGATACTGAGCAAAGCAATTGCAGCATTGGGCGACACTGTGAAAAACGGAATCGGATTTCTGCAATTTCAGGTTCGCATGAATCAGGATGATTATGCCGCCCGTTTTAATGCGGTTCAGAAATTTTTGATGGAACAAACCCGGTTGGGAATTCCGGCCATTTCCAATGGTGAAGGTTGTCACGGATTTGTAGGCAATGAAGATAAATCAACGGTTTTTCCGGCTCCACCTTTACTGGGAAGTACCTGGAATCCCGAGTTGATTGAAAGTGTTTACAACGCTGTGGCGAAAGAAATGCGCAGTTACGGAATCACCCACGCCGCAACTCCGGTAATCGATTTATTGCGCGATCCGAGATTTGGACGGTCGGACGAGTTTTTGGGTGAAGACCCATATCATGTTGCAGAAATGGGAGTCGGAGCAATTCTCGGATTGCAGGGCCGCTCGCCATTGATTGACGAAAATCACCTGATTGCCTGCGCAAAACATTTCTCTGGTCACGGTCAACCTGAAGGTGGCACCAACCTGGCACCCAGTAATTTATCGGAGCGGGTACTTCGCGAAATTCATTTTTATCCGTTCGAAATGGCGGTAAAAAAAGCGAACGTTCGAAAGGTGATGGCTTCCTATAACGAAATCGACGGTGTTCCGAATCATGCCAACAGTTGGCTGCTCAACGATGTTTTGCGCGGCGAATGGGGTTTTACAGGTTACGTGATTTCGGATTACGATGCGGTGAACCGGATGATAACCCGTCAGCACGCAGCACTTAATCAGGCTGAGGCAGCAAAAATGGCTATCAATGGCGGGATGGACTTTGAATGCCCAAGTAGTTGGAAGGACTACTGTTTTAGCCAACTGCCCGAGCTGATTCGAACAGGTGAAGCAAAGGAATCGGTGCTCGATTCTGCTGTCGCCCGTGTGTTGCGGAATAAATTCATGATGGGATTATTTGAACAACCTTACATAAAAACAGTCAACGAAAACGAAAAGCTGGAAATGCAAAAAAAGCACCGGCAAATTGCGCTCAAAGCTGCTGAAGAAGGAATGATTTTGCTGAAAAACAACGGGACTCTCCCATTCAACAAAAACAAAATCAAACGTCTGGCAGTAATTGGTCCCAATGCCGACGAAGTTCATTACGGTAATTATTCAAACGACATTTCTCCCGGAATCAGCATTTTGGAAGGATTGACAACTTTTGGAAAAGGAAAATTCGAGGTGGTTTATTCCGAAGGATTCAAAATTTACGAAAACGACACAACCATAAAAGCACCTGAAAAAACACTGGAAGCTGAAAATCTCCGGATTCAAAAGGCCGTTGAACTGGCAAAAACCTGCGATGCCGTTTTGCTGGTAATGGGTGGCAACGAACTGACCTGCCGCGAAGAGTGGAAAGACCACACCGGCGATGTTTACGATTTGGATTTGTTGGGTCGCCAGGAGGATTTGGCCAAAGCTATTTTTGCATTGGAAAAACAAACAGCAGTACTGTTAATCAACGGGCGGCCACATTCGGTAAACTACCTGGCAGAAAATGCACCGGCCATGCTCGAAGGCTGGTATCTGGGACAGGAACAGGGAACTGCGGTTGGCAATGTCGTTTTCGGGAAAGTGAACCCGGCAGGAAAACTGGCGGTAACTTTTCCCCGACACGTGGGTCAGTTGCCGGTTTATTACAACCGGAAACCATACGTACATGAAAGTCCGTATATCGATGGCGAATATTCTCCGCTTTATCCGTTTGGTTTTGGATTGAGTTACACCACTTTCAAATATGCTAATCTGAAATTGGATAAGAAAAAAATAACCACAGGCGATTCCGTTGCAGTTACCATTGATATAGCAAATACCGGAGAACTGGACGGTGACGAAATTGTGCAGCTTTATATTCGCGACAGTGTGAGTTCAGTAACACGGCCTGTTCAGGAACTGAAAGATTTTGCCCGGATTCATCTCAAAAAAGGAGAAACCAAAACAGTCAAATTCCTGATTACTGCCGACAAATTGCAGTATTATGGTATTGACATGAAACGAATTGTTGAACCGGGTGAATTTGAAGTTCAGGTGGGACGAAATTCAGCAGATTATCTGAAAGAAAGTTTTGAAGTAATAAAACAATAAAAATCGAAAAATGAAGAATCGTTTAAATCAACTGGTCCTTATTTGCACTGCATTATTAATTGTATTTGCTGCACAAACCAATGCACAAAAAAACTACAAGGGAAAAGCCTGGAACGGCAAAATTCAGCAAATTCCCGGAAAAATTCAATGCGAGTTTTATGATGTTGGTGGTGAAGGTGTTGCCTGGCATGATACCGACTCAGTGAATAATGGCAGCGGCAGGCTAAATCCGGCAAACGGAACTTTTCTCAACGAATTCAGGATAAATGAAGGAGTTGATATTTCGTACACCAAGTTTCAGGATCCTGCAATCGACAACAGTGCATTTAACCTTGTGGAACCTGAAAAAGACCAGCATTATGCGGGTTGGACTGAGCCCGGCGAATGGATAAACTATACCATCAAAGTAAATAAAACAGGAAATTATTCGATTGGAATCATGTACACAGCCAGCGGCGATGGCGGCATTGCGCTTGATTTGGATGGAAAGTCACTGACTTCGGAGTTAAAAATCCCATCAACCCGAAACGACAAGGAACCTGTTGACTGGCGGCAATGGCACCACTGGAACCGTATCGATTCGTTAACAACAGTGAAACTGAAAAAAGGAGTACATGTAATAACTTTAAAAACCGTTTCGCATGGAAATATGAATTACGATTATCTCGACTTCAAACTCACTCTTTAAAACTAAACAAGGTCAGACTCAAATTCTTTTTCGATCCGGTTTAATATCAGTGTAACTTACACTATTTTTACACTTTTAATTTCAAAACAGAAAACGCATGTCAAAAATCCTGGTTATCGACGACGAGAGAAGCATCAGAAATACACTGAAAGATATTCTGGAATACGAAAAATATGAAGTCGATTTGGCGGAAGATGGAATTAAAGCGCTTGACAAAATAAAAGCTGCAGAATACGATATTATTTTGTGTGATATAAAAATGCCGGGAATGGATGGCATAGAAGTACTGGAAAAACTGACTGAAATTACGCCAGACACGCCGGTTGTAATGATTTCGGGACATGGAAACATTGATACGGCTGTTGAGTCGATTAAAAAAGGCGCATTCGACTATATTGAAAAACCACTCGATTTAAATCGGTTGCTGATTACCATCAGAAACGCCATGGACAAATCGACTTTGGTTTCAGAAACTAAAATCCTGAAAAAGAAGGTTAATAAAAAGTACGAAATTGTTGGCGAATCGAAAGCTTTAAAAGCGGTGGTAGAAATGGCAGACCGCGTTGCAAAAACCGATGCAAGGGTACTGATAACGGGTGCAAACGGAACGGGGAAAGAACTGGTTGCCCGAAGAATCCACGACCAAAGTAATCGCTCTGCAGGGCCGTTTATTGAGGTGAACTGCGCTGCAATCCCTTCTGAGTTAATTGAAAGTGAGTTGTTTGGACACGAAAAAGGAGCATTTACTTCGGCTGTAAAACAACACATCGGAAAATTTGAACAGGCAAATGGCGGAACCTTGTTTCTCGACGAAATTGGGGATATGAGTCTTTCGGCACAAGCAAAAGTTTTACGTGTACTTCAGGAAAGTATTATCAGCAGAGTTGGCGGCGATAAACATATTAAAGTTGATGTTCGCGTAATTGCCGCCACCAATAAAAACCTTTCTGCCGAAATAGCTGAAAATAATTTCAGGGAAGACCTTTATCACAGACTGAGCGTAATTCTGATTCGCGTTCCGTCGTTAAACGAACGTTTGGAAGATATTCCGCTACTGGCGAATCATTTTATTCAAATCATCTGTGATGAATATGGAATGCCTTCAAAAACAATTTCAGAAGATGCCATTGCAGAGTTGCAAAAAATTAACTGGACCGGCAATATCCGTGAATTTCGGAATGTTATTGAACGGCTGATTATTTTGTGCGATCAGAATATAACCGGCGACGATGTCTTGAAATTTGCGGCACCATTGAAATAAAATATAATAGTACCCCAATTTGACTTTTTTAGCCCCTTCCAAAACAACTTTCCAATTTTGTTGTTGAATTGAATGTAAATATTTCCAAAAAGAAATAATTCATTAAATAAAGTCTCTGGTTTCGGAAGTTTAATTTGTCATGGTGTATTATTAATATTTTCCGCTGGAAAATAGTCTCTTCCGTTTTCAGAGGCTTTTTTTATTGGTGAAAAGTGGAATGAATTCTCAGTACTTCACTTTCAACAGGTAAAAAATAGCATTCAGAAGAATGTAGAGAAAAATAATAAATGCCAGTCCGTAGATGTTGAAAACAAGCAGGAGTAAGGCAGATAAAGCAATAAAAAGGTAACGGTACCAGTTTTCGCTCAACCTCATCGATTTTGGTTTCATCGAAAACATAGGCATGGTTAAAACCATCATCCCCGACATAAAAATACCCAGAATTACCAGGGTTCTTGTTGTATAAACAAGTTGCAACAATTCGGCATATTTTGGAGACTGCAGCATTAATCCCATTGCGGCCCAGAACAATCCGTTAGCAGGAATTGGCAACCCCCGGAAAAAGTTTTCATCGGAAGAATTTGTGTTAAAACGTGCCAGTCTTATCGCACCAAATACAGGTAACAAAAATGAGGAAAAAAGAATCAGCCATTCAAACCATTTTCCGCTGATTTCGTGAATTGGATCATTTTTGCCAAACAGGGAAAACTCGAGTAAAGTAAAAAGGATGGCTCCGGGAGCAACTCCAAAAGAAACTACGTCGGCCAGCGAATCGAGTTCTTTTCCAATTTCAGAATAAGCTTTTAACGCCCGGGCTGCAAAACCATCCAGAAAATCAAAAAGCGCTGCGGCACAAATAAAAATAGCTGCCCAAACCAAATGTCCGTCGATGGCAAAAATCACCGCTACCGAACCCGAAACCAGGTTGAGTGAGGTTATAAAATTGGGTATCTGACTGATTATTTTTTTCAAATTTGCTTTAAATTTCCGCGATAACTGTTTTCCCACCAACCGTATTTACGCCATATTCAACATTTACCTTTGTGCTGAGCGGTAAAAAAACATCGACCCTCGAACCAAACCTGATAAATCCGTATTCGGCTCCCTGTTCAATGGAATCACCGGGTTTCTTGTAATTGCAAATGCGTCGTGCAACAGTTCCGGCAATTTGCCTGGCCAATATTTCTTTGCCATTTTTTGTTTTAAATACTGTTGTACACCTTTCGTTCAAAAGCGACGACTTCTCTACAAAAGCCGGATAAAATGCCCCCTTGTGATGTTTTATAAAAGTTATTTCACCGCCAATTGGTGCACGGTTTTGGTGTACATTTAACGGCGACATAAAAATCGATACCTGAATTCTTTTGTCCTTAAAATATTCATTTTCGAACACTTCTCTTACTTCAACAATTTTACCATCAGCAGGTGCCAGAACATGATTCTCATTCTTTATAACTTTACGTTTCGGAACCCTGAAAAAATAAACCACAAGTCCGGCCAGAACCATCGAAGCTGCCATCAGAAAATAAAAAATCAGGAAATTCTGCAAGAAAATATAGATGATCACATCCAGAACAGCTATCGTAAAAAATGCGATGGGAATGATTTTTCTCCCTTCTTTGTGAATCTTCATCGTTTAAATATTTCCAAATAAATATATCCAAACAAAAATTACCGGCACAGCAAAAAGCACTGTGTCGAACCGATCGAGCATTCCACCGTGACCAGGCAAAATATTCCCTGAGTCTTTTACGCCGGCTTCGCGTTTCAGTTTCGATTCGAAGAAATCACCGGATGTACCAAAACTTATTATCAGTAAAGCGATTACAATCCAGTCGATAAAGCTAAGTTCATGAAAAACGTTGGAGATTACAACACTCGTAATAACAGCAAAAACGGCTCCCCCTATTAATCCTTCCCACGATTTTTTGGGCGAAATCCGCTGACATATTTTATGTTTACCCAGCCACGACCCAAAAACATAAGCCATCGAATCGTACATCCAGATAATGATAAAAATCCCGATTAATATCCATGGATAAAACTGTGCATCGCCATCATTCCCAGGGAAAAGGATAAAACTTAACAAACTAAACGGAAGGGCGATATAAATAATCCCGGCAATGGTAATCATGCTGTTTTTAAAGCCGTTTTTTCTTTTGTCGAACAAATCGGGTAGCAAAGTAGCAAGCGGTATCAGAATCGAAAAAGCAATAAATTTCTGAGGAATAATGTGATTGGCTGCAAAAAAGAAAATAATGAAGAGCAGAAATCCGCTGATTAAACCGATTTTGGTTGAAGGTTCGTACCCTATATTTTCGCTGATTTTATAGAATTCGAAAAGCGTAAACAGTAAAAAAACTGTGAAAACAATTGCAAAAACATACTGATGAATAATTATACCAGCCAACATAACAGCTGCGAACACAATTCCGGTAATACTTCTTTTTACGAGTCCTTTCAATGGTTCAGTTTTTTTTATACACTCCTGACAACCTTTTTTCAATTTGCAAATGTAAAAAATAAATGGAAGCCGGAAAGAGAAAGTTTTTATGAAAAGTACTTTAGAAAACCGAGTCAGACCAACTACTAATAACCCGATTTTAACCTGAAATAAAAACCCTCAATTCCCG
>DATITY010000579.1:0-6142 GCA_035467235.1 Draconibacterium sp.
ATGGAAAAACGGCGCGGAAAGTATCCCAGAATCCATTATCAGTAAACATATAACCGGGTAATATTTCGCCATTGTACGGACTGTAGTGATAAACTTTGCCCTCTTTATCAATCTCATAAAATTTACGCGGGAAAAGCAAAACACGGTATAACGAAGAATAGAAAGTTTCTTTCTGATCATCTGTTCCACCTTCAACCCGGATGCGGGAAAGTTCCTTGTTCCAAATGGCTGCCCCTTTTGATTTTACTTCATCAAATGTATCATTTCCCAGTTCTTTCAGATTCAATTCTGCCTGGTCGTAGCTAATAAACGAAGAGGCCACCCGCGCAAGAACCTGCTCTCCTTTTTTTGTTTTAAACTGTAAGGCGGCGCCAACGTGGTCATCCTGTAACTCATTCACGCCTTCAACCAAATGGTCTTTGCTCCAAAGCCTGCCCGACACAAAAGGTTTATCGAAAACAATAACAAAATAGTTTTTGAAATTTTCAGGCACACCTCTGCTGTTGCGGGTTGTGTAACCCATAATTTTGTTTTCAGCAGGAATGATTTTTACATAAGACCCACGATCAAAAGCATCGACAAGCACATATGAACTGTCATTTTCAGGAAATGTAAAACGAAAAATGGCTGCACGCTCTGTAGGTGTAATTTCGGTAACCACATCATATTCGGCCAGATAAACTTTGTAATAATGTGGTTTGGCGGTCTCCGCTTTATGTGAAAACCAGCTGGCACGCTCTTCTCCGGTTATTTTAAGATTGCCTGTCAAAGGGAAAAGTGAAAACTGTCCGTAATCGCCAACCCAAGGACTGGATTGATGCGTTTGTTTAAATCCCTGTATTTTTTTGGCATCGTAACTGTAAATCCAGCCATTACCCATTTTAGCTGTTTGCGGTGTCCAGAAATTCATCCCCCAGGGTAAAGCTATTGCCGGATAAGTGTTTCCATGTGAAAGTTCATGTTCTGAATCAGTTCCCATCAGCGTGTTAACGAAATTTACCAACCCGTCAGGAGTATTTTCATCCGGGTTGCTTTTACTGGGTAAAAAAGAGGTAGTTAACAGTCCTGTACCTAATAGCAGTAATAATAAATATTTGGTTTTCATCATCCGATTTTTTAGTAATTAATAGTTTTAAACTGAATTTCCCTGGAATTTTTGCCTTTTTCTTTAACTGAAATTATCGATTCATTGATTTCAATTTTACCGACACCTTTATAGTCATCCGGAATTTTAGTTAAAAAAGCAATGAATGATTTGCTGATTGTTTCGCCGGCATCGATAAAGTCGTATAAATTGCGGTCGAAGATTTTCCCTTTTTTAGCAACCACAGGAAACGGTTCATGCAACCCGGTCGTTCCAAATTCAATTCCAAACGCCATTGGAACTCCATCTTTCCGGTCACGCCAAAAATTTATCCACGGATAATCTTCAGTATCCCAATTATAGCCAAGCATGAGTTTTTCCTTTGGATTTGACGCCGTTACCCAACCCTGTTTTTCATCCTGTTTAAACATAAACGATGATACCCGTGGCCAGTCGTTCTGAAACTGCCGGAGACTTATTTTTTCTCCGTTATGAATAACTTCCGGCCATTTTAAAACAGTTTCTTCCTGATTTAAACAGCCATCTTCCCTGTCTTCAAATCCTTTTTCGGTATTGTTGTCAATAAGTGTAATGTTATCAAGAAATGGCGGAGCTATGGTTACATGCTGAACAATATTATACATGCGTCCATATTTATTCAGATTCGTAATTTCCTCGGTCACAAAAAAAACCGGTTCATTTTCCGACAATCTTATTTTTCTTTTTAACTGCAATCCACCCATTGGCAAAGTACACATCATTTCGCATTCTGTCTGATGTACATCCAACACTTTCCATTCCACTGTATTTACCTCACCATGATGCTGAAAGCCATTTATTTTTTCACATTCAGATGGCGGTCCCCAGCGATCGAAACAAAGAAAATGCCCTTTGTAAGGTGGAAATTCAGGATTACCAAATTCCCAGTTGATGGGATTTAAAGGATTTTCTTTCAGGTGAAAATCGGAATATGATCCGCCCTTGGTATTTACCTGAAGAACTACTTTGCTATTTTCCAGTTTAATCTGCTGCATTATTTCAGTTTTATTCCAAGGGTCAGAATTTCGTGCGGTTTAATCCGGAATGCAACAGATTTACCGGTTATTGCTGATTCGGAATCATCAGAAATCGAATTTTCAATCAGATTGAGTTTTCTAACCGCCTGGATATCTTTTGGTAAATGAAGGGTAATTTTTCCTGCGTTGCCTTCCACCTCAACCAAACGGATAATCAGCTCTTCAGAATCTTCTGCCTTTTTGATTCCTGTCATATAAACACCTTTTGCATCAAGGGAAATGAAAGAATCTTTTTCAGGACGGGTTGCGTGATCTTTTCCGAGTGCCAGCGACGGAGGTTCAGCAGCATAAACAGGAACATTAAAATCGTCACCTTCGGCCCAAACGCCGTTTGTCCAGTCACCGGAGTGCGGATAAAGAGCATATTTTATTTTGAATTTACCAAGGTTTGGATAAATGTCAGGCGCACCGGCAGACCGCATCAGTGTTAAACGCAAATCGCCATTTTTGTATGAATGTCCGTATCTGGAATTATTCAGAAGTGCAATGCCAATTTTACCATCGGTAACATCTACCCATTTTTGTGCGGGAACTTCCTGACCGTCATTTTCTTCGGGAAGAACTCCGTATGTCCTTGATTGTGATTTCAGGTATGGCGGAGCATCCTTTCCGTTAATTTTACCATCAACAGGCCTTTCAACAACATCAAACGGAACATGAGAATAAAATTTGGTGTTATTCAGATTGATGGGAAATAATGCGCGCAACATCGGGGAATCGGTGGAATCGCTGCCTGTTTCCAACCAGTGAACTTCCATATCGTAATCAATTCTGGGATACGATTTATACAAATAGGTACGTTCAATAAATCTTGATTTTCCCCAGGTTTTAACCGTTTCAATACAAACCCGGACAGGCCCCCTTTCAATCACCTTAACACTTTCAACATTGGTAACATCTTCTTCTTTAACAATTTTATTCAGAGTCCACGATTTCATTCCCCCCTTTTTATCTTCGAGAAAAACTTTCAATTTATTCAGTTCCCCTCCTTTTTTTACATACTCTGCCTTGCTTCGTTTATCAATCAGACTGGTAATTGCGCCTTTGTCCATATCGAATTTCACGATAAAGAAATCGGTTTCGAAAGTATTATCATTCACTGTTACAGGAGTATTGTATTCTCCTTTTTTCATTACATCGATGTAATAAGTTTTATACCCGCCTGAAGGCATATTTTCGTCGATAAACATCACTTTTGAAGTAAATCCGGGCGGTGTGGATTTTGATAAAACGACCTGGGCCGGAAAGGAGTTTCCTTCGCCATCCTGCACAAGAACTGTGGCAAGGCTGGTGCTTTCCGATGCCTGACTGTCTTTGTATGTTGGCGATAAAAAGTTTTCGTTTTGCTTCTTCTGTGCATCGCTTTTTTCCTTATCAACGGGAGTAAACTTTTGTCCGTAATAATTGGCTCCCCATGATGAAACTTTTATCGAAACAGGTTCTTCGTGGGAATATACGGTTGCTTCAACAATTGCTTTGCGTTTAACCGGATACATATTATAGGCAACAACCGGCTGTCCTTTGTCTTTTTGGAATTTTACCTCATCGGCCATTTTGAAAAAAGCAGCATCTTTCAGTTGAGTTGCCATGCGTTCCACTTCTTTATAACGCGCGGCAGCTTCACGATTTGCCTCATAAATAGCCGAGCCGGGAAGAATATCATGAAACTGGTTAAAAACTACGGTTTCCCAGATGTTGTTCAATTCATTCTGAGGATATTTGTCGCCATTCATCCAACGCAACGAATTAAGGAACTCACCACCATACAATAAATTCTCACTTCTCCGGTTTCCCTCTTTAATTTCGGTAACGGTGGTGTAACAACCCTCAAAAATAAATTGCATTTCGCCGGTATGTGTCGGCCTGCCTTCCATTTCATTTTGAAGTTTGTTATAAAAACTGTTTGCCGTACTAAATTTAACTGCCGGATAATCAGCCAATTTATCGAGTTGATGCACCATTTCAATATTTGCACGTGTTGGACCGCCACCATGATCGCCAACTCCGGTAATATGGAGAATCCTGTTTTTATCAGGGGCAATTTTTGTCAGCTCATCTTTAAGCTCCGGGGTGATATTGCCATTGTATGTGTCGTTTGCATAGCATAAAACCTTTGATCCATCGGGCCCCTGCCACCAGAAACTTCCCTTGTACGGTTTACACCTGTGAAAATAATAGTAGTCCAAATCGGCCAGTTTCAGCATTTGCGGCAACTGCGAAACATGACCAAAATTATCGGGCAACCAACCTACATTTGCTATTTTGTTAAAGTGTTTTTGAAAATACCGTTGCCCCATTAAAAACGATCTGGCAAGACCTTCGCCCGAAGAGAGATTGGTGTCACCTTCTGTCCACATACCGCCGGCCAGTTCCAACCTGCCTTCTTTTACATACTCCTTCACTCTTTCAAACAAAGGAGGATCAATCATTTCCACAAATCTGTAAACGGCAGCCTGGCTTTGAATCATCGTAAAATCAGGAAACTCGTCCATAAAGGCAACGGTTTGCCTTAAATTATCGTTGCACATTTTCATAGTTTCATAGTATGTCCACAACCAGTTCATATCCATGTGCGCGTGACCGATAACATGAATCGTGTCTTTATCAGAAACTGCTGCTCCCTGCTGTGCAGAGGCATTTACAGTGGTGATCATGCAAAGGTTGACCACCGCTAAAAAGAATACACTAAATCGTTTCATAATTTTATATTTTTTGGTTTGATTTATTGAAAGATTATCTGAATTCGTGCACGGCTTCGAACATTGCAATAATGTTCTGTGGCGGTACATCGGGCATGATATTATGAATGGTGTTAAAAACATACCCCCCTCCTTTCGAGAGAATTTCGAGGTTTTGTTTTACATGGTCTTTTACCTGGTTCGGAGTTGCATTGTTCAGCACATTTCTTGTGTCGGCGCCCCCTCCCCAGAATGTAACCGCATTTCCAAATTCGTTTTTCAAAACACGGGCATCCATATTCCGGGCATTGGTTTGCACAGGATTCAGAATTTCGAATCCGGCATCAATAAGTTCAGGTATTAACTCATAGATTCCACCGCACGAATGCAGCATTGTGTGCATCGATGAATTATTTTTTACATAATCGCACATTAATTTATGTCGTGGTTTGAAAAACTCGTTGTAGGTTTCGGTTGGAATTAAGGGACCGTTATTCGTGCCGAGGTCATCTCCAAATTTTACAATATCAACGATGTCGCCAACTGACTCGCAAACATGTCGTAAAAAATTCATGTGCCTGTCCATCAGAGCATCCATCAAACGGTGAACTTCATCGGGATTCAGAAATAAATCCATTAAAAAATTATCCATTCTCCGCAGGAATGTGCCCCATTCAAACAAATTGCATCCTACTCCAACCAGAATTGCCTTATCTGTTTCCTGCCTCATCTTCAGCGTTTTTTCCCTGAGTATTTTCCAGAAATCAGGTTGTTCAATCCAATCCCATGGTGTAAATCCATAACTGCCCCAAACAGTGCGTTTCATTGCCGAACCCAAATCTGAGTAAGAATCGGGATACTGATCCTGATACGGAAAAACAATCTGATCGAAAAAAGTAGCTCCTTCAGGCATGCGGCCAATTGCTTCACCAGTATCATTTACCGATAGCCACGATCCATCCTTTTGCAGCTGCGGATTAAACCATTTCGGATACAATCCGGGAAATCCCTTTGTCAATTCGAGTTGATGCCAGTAACCTGGAATTTGATTAAAATCCCTGCCAATGTCAAGAACATCAACCCCAAAATGGTCGAGCAGTTCCATTTCGGGCTGAACGACTTCCTGTACTACATCATAAACATAGGTTTTCATATGTTCTTTGTGCATGTACTTTATTAGGTTTTTATAAGCAACCAAAGAAATGCCCGAACTTGGTGTAGCCCCTAAATAAATGGGAATCCGGTCGGATTCACTGTAATTTATGGCGGCCAGAATACGTTCTCTTGATTTCATGTTATTCAAA
>DATITY010000580.1:0-2085 GCA_035467235.1 Draconibacterium sp.
AAAAAGGCCAATTTCATTCCGGTTCAGCCATTCGATACTGAAAACGGTGAACGTTGCCCAAAACAGATTTCCGATGAGAAACACGATTTGAAAAAGGGCGCTGTGAAAAAAATGCTGGCCTCTTTTTTTGAAATTAAACTGGGTTTCCAGAATCTGTTCAAGAGAATAGAATACAACAAATAATCCTATTATGATATAATTCAAATCGATATTCAATAATTTATTCAGTGTTTCCATCAGGTTTATTTTAAATATTTAAAGGAAAATAATGTGAAAGACAATTTGATGCAATAGAAAGCAGCCAATAGCCACAATGTAAGGTTTATAAATTTTACCCTTTGATTTGTCATAAAATATCAGCGAAATCAAAATTGAGTAAATGATTGTATATTGAACATTTTGAGTAAGAATTTCAGACCATCCAAACCAAATCGGCCCGATTCTGCCTATGGTTGGCCCTAAAAAAAACAGGGCGGTGGCAATCATGAATCTCATGTGTTTCGAACTTATTCTTCTGTAATAAATTGCCGAGGAATAAAATATGATCAGCAAAACACAGTCGGCTCCCGGAAAGAAAATATTTTCGGGCTTTCGGAATTTAATGTTCTGATAGCCTGCGGTATAAATGAAATAATAAGTAGTGGAAAAACGATGTATGAGAGTTTTCCAATAGTCCGGTGAATTGCAAATTTTCTGTTCAGTATTAAAAAGGGTTGTATTATTAGCATTGATATCCACACGGTGGCAATAATTGCATGTATATGAATAAACCAATTGTTTCTTGGCTCGAAGTTGGGGAATTGCACAATGTAGGTTTTGAAAAACGCGATGAATGTCAGTGGAATCAGCAACAGCATAAAGTACCCAAGAAATTTGTATGATTTGTCCATCTTGTATTTTTGCTTACTCTAATAGGTTTTCCTTGTTTGTTTAAAAAAACGGAATGAGAACTGAGAAAGAGAATATTAAAATATTCGCTCAGTCTCAATTCCTGTATTTTTTGTTACTTTTCTTTCGCGTCGTTGTTGTAAATATCCCTGATACAGAGGTATTTTCCATCGCGTTTTTCCCATACTGCCATGTATTTACCGGTGGAAATTACTTTTCCGGAGGCATCTTTAGTTGTTGATTTACCAACCTCGGTAACCTGGGTATCATTGCCAAATACATCCTGAACTTCGTAAGAAACAGTGGTTCCCACGGCTTTTTTTGCAAGGCCATCGGTAATATCAGCCAGAATGGCGGCTTTACCCACCAATGTTGGTTTATCGTTTGACATACTCATTGCATCATCGGCATAAAAAGCAGCAACAGCATTTGCATCGCGGGCATTATCAGCCGAAGCCCAGGCGTTTTCCAAAGCCTGTATTTCGGCTTTTACTGCTGCCATATCAGGCTTGGTTTCTACCACAACAGGAGTCTCCACCGGTTTTGTTGCAGGCGCACTGCAGCCAATTACAAATAAAGACAAGGCAACACATACAGTTGCGATTCCGGAATAGCTCATTTTTTTCATTTTATAGTTTTTTTGTTGCCTACTCTGAGCGGTTTTCGGCTTTTCCCGTTTAACAATTTTCACGACTTAACCCCATCCCAGTCAGCTATTTGTAATGCTCCGATTATCCCTTTTCTGATTGGATCAATGGCGTCATTCATTGACTGAACACCAAAGTCGAGCCCTGCAAGGGTACGCAACGGGCGGCTTCCGGCAGGAGCGTTGATTAATGATTCAAATATTTTAGCTACAATTATTGGATTTGTTGGTGCATTTTTGTCGGCAAAGGCAGCCATAACCTGATTTCCAAAACCCTCAAGAAAGCCTCCGACATGCGGATAAGCTGAAGCGATTTCAGCATCTCCTGCTTTAAATATACCTGGGAAAAAATTTGTCGAGAAAGGCCCCGGTTGAACAATTGCTACGTCAATTCCCAAAGGTGCAAGTTCATAACGCATGGCTACACTTAATCCTTCAACACCAAATTTGCTGGCATTGTAAATACCAAATCCCGGAGCTGAAAACCGACCGGCAACCGAGCTGATTTGAATAATCAAACCCGATTTTTGTGCACGCATCCCCGGAAGTAC
>DATITY010000581.1:0-2611 GCA_035467235.1 Draconibacterium sp.
TCGCTGTTATTTAAAGTAGAAACCGCATTTGTCAATCGCTTTGATTCAACATATCCATAACCGACATTTGCATAGCGTTCAGCCTTTTCCAAATTGCCTTCTCCTTTTTTCAATTTGAGATTTACCAATATTAACCTGATTTCCTTTTCAATTTTTACTTTTTTAGGATAAAACCCATCGGCAGTGATTTCCAATTTGTCTTCCGGATCACAGAAAACCATGAACCTCCCCAATGTGTCGGTTTGAACTTTTTGTCCGGAACTTTTCACCTGAATATCGACGCCGATTAATGGTATGCTGTCGAATGTTGTAATTTTTCCGACCAATGTTTTGTCCTGTCCAAAAACAAATGTCGAAACAAACATTACAAACAGAATGGTAATTGTTTTTAGAGTATTTAACTTCATGAATATATTTTTGTCAAATTCAACAATAATAATACTTAATGTTGATTTGACGAAACTACTGAATTTTAGTTTAATGCAACGGAATTATTCATTAAAACTGTTCTTTCCCAAATGTGCTTTCGGCTTTTTTACGCGATTTTCCTTTCATATTTAAAGCGTATGTTGCACTGAGTTCGAATATGGGGCCGTAGCGGTCGTACTCCACATCCTGATAAAATATCTCTGTTCCGGTTGCATCGTATGCACGGGTATAAAGCGCTTCTATATTTGAGCTGAAAATATCAAGTACTTTTGCCGAGAATTCCCAGCGAGCCATTTTCTCGGGAGAAAAATTGAGCGCAGCATTCGAAAGAAACATCATTTCGTTTTTTCCCTGCGGAGTAACGGTTCCCGATTTCCAGTCGAAATCGAGTGTGAATTTCAAGGGTTTGGCAAGTAGCAGATTCATATTTCCTTTCAGGCTCCAGTTGGTACTTTGGTTATTTTCCTGGTATCCAAAAACATCGCCCTGAACTTTAAAGTTATAAAGCGAACCGCCAATAAAAAATTTGGCAATCTTACCTGCTATTAAATTGGCATTTAGTTCTGCCCCCAAAGCCTGCACATTTCCCGAGTTGGTGTAACTTCTAATCAGTACGTTTTCTTCCTGGTAAACTGTATTTACACGAAAAACGGCATTCTCTGTTCCGCGGTAAAATCCGGTAAGCGTAAAATCCTGGTTCCCCAGTTTTTTATCCCACGAAAGTTCGAAATTGGTAAGATATTCAGGTTTTAAATTCGGGTCGCCAACTTCGTAAACTTCGTAATGGCGGCGGTATAAAAAAGGCGCCATATTTTTTGTTGGCGGACGGTTAATTCGCCTGCTTGCTGCAAAAATCAGGGCGTCATTGTCGTTTAATGAGTATTCCAAATGGAGGGTTGGAAACCAATCGAGCTGGTTAACCGGAAACTCTGATTGCGGTGGACTGCCAAACAGATTCATGTAATCGGGATTCGCAAGTTCAAGCAACTGATCGGTGTATTCAAGCCGTAAACCCGCCGAGTAAGCGAGTTTTTTATTCTTGCCCGAATATTCGATGTAACCGGCATAAACATTACGCGACAGGTCGATATCGTTGTTTAAATCTGCGTAAGTTCCCCACTGTCCGCTTTCCACATTCAGCGTATCGTAAATAAAAGGGCCCGACTGACTTACAAACTGAGGCTGAAATCCTACGGCAATGCTGTTTTCATTTTCAAATTCCTTTTCATATTCCACCGAAATGCGATATCCGTTCAGTGGTGTATCATCAGATTGTTTAAAATGCTCCTGCAATTCGCCAATGCTGTTCGACGGTTCATCAAAAGCGTAGTCCTGGTTATCCAACGCGCGGCTTAATTCAGAATGTTCGTACAGCAGCGAAAGTTTTAACTCCGATTTGTTATCGAATTTTTGTGAATAATCGACATTTCCCGTATGAAATTTCCCACGTCGCTCATCGGTATTTGGATTGTAAATCCAATGGTTTTCAGGGTCGATTCCCGGAATTGGGTTTTTATCGATATCGCCGTAAAAATTATTATACACGTAATAAGCTGAACGTCCCTCTATCCGGTTGCCATAAAAGTATGATGCCGAAAGTGTTTTATTCTTAGACAAATTATAATCGAAACCCATGTTTGCCGAATAGTTTTTAAACCACTCGGGGCGTGCGCCACTGGCAACCATGTGATAATACGAACCATCTTCCTGTAACAACCTGGCATCGCCGGTACGTGTTCCGTTTATATTGCGTGTGCTGAAATTTGTCCCTCCGTAAACGGTGAAATCGTTTTTGCGATACACAAGGTTCAGCCCTGCGCCCGAGCGGTTATCATTCATTTCGTAACCGCTGTACTGGTCGGTTGTATTTCCCCACGGTGCCCCGCCAATCAAACCGTTTGCCGAAACCGACAATCCGTCCAGTCCGCTTTTCTTCGTCGTAATATTTATAATTCCACCTTTTCCCTGGGCATCGAAACGGGCGGTAGGGACTGTAATTATTTCTATGTTTTCGATTGAACTGGCTGAAATCTGACCAAGTAAAACCGAAGCTTCCATTTGCGTTGGTTTGCCATTTAGATAAACCATAAATTCGGTTGTTCCGCGCAACGAAACAGTTCCGTCAGGATCAACCGAAACTGCCGGTAGTTTATTCAAAACATCGATGGCAGTTCCTCCGGCA
>DATITY010000582.1:0-4039 GCA_035467235.1 Draconibacterium sp.
TTGTAACATTTGAAAACAAGCAGCGTCTTAAAGTTGAAAAAACAAAAACATTTCTCTTTCGATTTATAAAACCGATACAGAAAACAGAAACAATACATCGTCAGAGAAAAACAGAAATAGAAAACAAAAACAGAAAACAAAGCCATGAAACGAGCAATCACAAATGCAGAAACAGAGAAAACAATCTGATTGCGAGTTCCATCGGGTACCATTAAAAAACAAAAAAATTAAACGAGATGAAAACAAAAAACAATGTTCAGAAAACAGTTTTACGCTCAGCAGCGGTAGTAGTAAGTTTTGTACTTATTAGTTTTACAGTAACAGCACAGGACTTTTGGAAAACAGTTCTAGCCAACAGCAGTTTTAACGAAATTGCAATGGCAATGTCAAAAAATTCCAAAAAATCAACAGTTCCGGCAACAGCATCTGAAGCTAATTCAGCAAATTATAATTATGAAAATGATTATGATGCCAAATTAGAAGTTGAAGACTGGATGACCAACAACAATTATTTTAACCCAATACTAATTCAGCAGGCTGAAAAAGAAAACAATTTGCAGGTTGAAGATTGGATGCTGAATGAAAGTTTGTTCAGTGTTGCCGAAGAAACTGATGATCAGTTACAAGTGGAAGACTGGATGATAAACGATGCAGTGCTGACGAATTAAAACCAAAACTTCATCGTTTAACCAGTGTGAATAAAGTTAGAATTATTAATCAGAAAATATAACACCATGAAAATAGAAAATGCAAAAGCACAGATGAGGAAGGGAGTTCTGGAATACTGCATTTTGCTTGTTCTCGACGGGAAACCCCTCTATGCAAGTGACATTATTACCGGGTTAAAAGAAGCCAAAATGATAGTGGTTGAAGGAACGCTCTATCCGTTACTTACCCGGTTGAAAAACACAGGTTTTTTATCCTATCGCTGGGAAGAATCTACCCAGGGACCACCCCGTAAATATTACGAACTGACCGACAGTGGGCGAAAATTTCTGGGCGAACTCGAAGAATCGTGGAGCGAACTGGTCGATGCAGTTGCTAAAGTGAGAACGAATAAAGTATAATTCAAACTTAATTTCAACAGGATTAAATTCAAAAAAATAGACAAATGAAAAAGACATTCACCATAAATATCAGCGGCACGGTTTTTCACATTGAGGAAGATGCCTACGAAGTGCTGCAAAAATACCTGGTAAACCTGAAAAATCATTTCGGTTCAAGTGAAGAGGGAAAGGAAATTCTAGCCGATATTGAAGCCAGGATTGCCGAAATATTTATCGAGAAATCGACCAACGTGCAAAACGTGGTTACCATTGGTATGGTAGAAATAGCAATCGAAATTATGGGAACACCCGAAGATTTTGTAGAAGAGGAAAGTGAAGAAGGAGTGCCTGAAGCCGAAACAGAAGAAGCAAAACGCAGACGCCGGCTTTACCGCGACCCCGACCACCGGGTAATTGGTGGTGTGTGTGGTGGATTAGGTGCTTATTTTAATTTGGATCCGGTAATTCTGAGAATCATTTTTGTTGCCTTGCTTTTTATTACCGGTGGAGCTGCATTTCTAGCATACATCATCTTGTGGATAGCCGTTCCAAAAGCCAAAAATACGGCACAAAGGCTGGAAATGAGAGGTCAGGAAGCCACCGTGAAGAACATCGAAAAATCGATAAAGGAAGAAGTGAGCGATATGAAAGAAAGTTTCAAAAAAATGAAGGATTCTGAAACTTATGCCAAGGGAAAACGCACCGTCGATGTCGCTGGAGATGTAACGTACAATGTATTTAGAGTTATTCTGAGAGTTGCAGTAATTGTAATCGGGGTTTTACTTATCATTTCAGGATTTTTAGGATTACTTGGATTTATTTCATCAATGGTAATAGGCCATTCGTTTGTTGAGGGCTGGCCAATGATATGGAGCCCGGAAGTTCAGGTCCCCGGCTTTTTAAACCATTTTGTTAGTCCCGGAACTGTGACTTTTGGAATGATTGCTGTTGGTATTCTTGCCGGAATTCCGTTGCTCGCCATGCTGTTCATCGGTACAAAACTTGTATTTCGCTATAAAACCAACAATACTGCCATCGGATTAACTATGGTAGGAGTTTGGTTAATTGCACTTGTTTCTTTAATTGTAGTATCCGCAAGTCAGTTGGGAAATTACAAAAGTCGCTCATCGATAACAGAAACTAAAATCATTCCATGTGATTCGTGTCAAACCCTGACACTTAATCTTGCCGAAGACAAATATGCTGATTATGCAAAAATGGATTTTGAAATAGAAAACTTAAAAGTGGCAGTTGTGGATGGAGAAGAAGTGTTATTAGGCCATGTTAATCTGGATATTGAGAAATCGGGTAATGATGATTTTGCTGTTCTGATAAAAAAAGCATCGCGTGGCCGTACCCGCGAAGATGCTAAAGAAACCTCCGAAAGTATTATTTACCGATTCGAACAGAAAGATTCAACGTTACTTTTTGATCCCTATTTTATTCTCGGAAAGGACGAGAAATATCGCGGACAGGAAGTTGACATCACCATAAAAGTACCAGAAGGCAAAGCTGTTTACCTGAGTGATGATTTGGTTAAAATAATTCATGACATTGAAAATGTCTCGAATACCTGGGATGGCGACATGGTTGGCAAAACCTGGGTAATGAAACCTGAAGGTCTGACGATGAAGGAGGAATAATATGAAAACAATCACAACGATTTTATCTGCATTCGTTTTACTGATTTCGCAACTGGCAGGAGCCCAAAGCAAATCCGACAAAATGTACGATGCATTTATAAACAAGGACGGAATTTCAAGTTTCACCTTTTCAAAAAATATGATCGATGCAATTAATATCGACTTAGGTGAAAATGGTGAAGAAAAAAAGGTTACCGGCGATTTGCATCAAATCCGTTTCATGTCATACAATCCTGAAAAAGGAGATTTATCGGGACCCAAGTTTCTTGAAAAAGCTATTGGATATTTACCTAAATCAGGTTATCAGAAATACGAAGAAGAAGAAGACGACAGCAATACTGAAATCTGGCTAATGGGAGGTAAAAAGAAATTTCAGGAGTGCCATGTATTTGTAAGAAACGAGCAGGAAAACCAGATGCAGTTTGTGGTGTCGTTTTATGGCGATTTTACCGTTAACGATTTGAAAAAGCTGAGAAAAACCGGCAAGGATTTTTCGGAAGAAGATAAATAAAATATTCGCTAACATGCCTTCTGCTGACTTATCCGCGAGTTCACCTGCTGACTCTAAGTTCAGCTGGTGAATAGTTTTCAGATTGATGTCGTTCCAAATTGAACAGGTGACGCGAAGTCTCCAGCTCAATTTCCTGCTCCGAACGAAGAGAACCGTTCCTTTCTGATTCTAAAACAGAGGGAACGGTTCTTTAATGTCCAAACAGAAACTTGCTACTCCTTTACAAATTTCAAAGTCGAAATCTGGTTGTTTTGAAAAACTATTAAAAGATAAATTCCCGGAGCAAACCGTTCAATATTTATTTTTAAATGATTTACAGAACCCTGTTTCTGATGTAAAATCTGTTTTCCGGTTACCGAGTAAACCTGTATTTCAGTAATATTTTCAGAGGCTGAAATATTGATTTCATTCCGTGCCGGGTTTGGATAAATTCTGATTTCGTCATTCTGAATTGTTATGTCCTTGTTTTCAGTCACAATATGAGGTTCGTCAAATTTCCTTGTTGAATAAAGTCGATATTCTCCCGGAGTCAGCGGAATTGATTGCGTTGTTGCAGTTATTTCAATAGAATCGCCGGTAAAAAACTCGAACCACTTCCCGGTTTTGGGGAAGGTTACATTCGCAGTTTTTTGCACAATATCGAAATTGCCGACTGAAAAAACGTGGTTTTCGCCACTGGTTAACTGATACCATTTTATGGCAGATGTTAAATCGTAGCTAAAACTTTCGGGAGTAAACTCCGGATAAGTTTGTTTAAGCTCATTCAGTTTTGCCATTACCTGAAAAAGTGCAGTACGGTCGGGATTTTCCAAATAGTTCCAGTAAGGTGGTTTTTCGCT
>DATITY010000583.1:0-3398 GCA_035467235.1 Draconibacterium sp.
CGACGAATTTTTCCATGCGCGAATTGAAGTTAAGTGGCCAACAGTGCGGGTTTTTGTCGAAAATTCCGATATTCCCTCGCTCGAAGTAAAAATGTTGAGTACATTCAAAAAAGGAAAAGTTGGACTTTGGGTTGGCAACGGTTCGGATGGAACATTTAAAAATCTGATAGTGAAATCAATTAATTAGTAATTGTTACTATAAATTTTTTTGAATTTTGAACTTTAAACTCTGAACTTTAAACTCGAAACTCAATGATGGTTCAATACGAAATAACAATAACAGGTCGGGTCCAGGGAGTTGGATATCGTTACTTCGCGGTTCAAAAAGCCAATGAAATGGGAATTACCGGCTGGGTTAAAAATTCAGTTGACGGTGGAGTTATTATCGTTGCCCAGGGAATCGAGGAGGAAATTAAAACCTTTATCGATTATTTGTATATTGGACCAACTCGCTCGCGTGTCGATCAAATTTCAAAAGTAAAATTCAATACTTTATCCAATTTTGATAATTTTAGCGTCAAATATTAAATACGTCAAAATTGGAAAAGACAAACTACCACATGACCCCGGAACAGTTCCGTGTGGAAGGCAAAAAAGTGATTGACTGGATTGCTGATTATTACGAAAACGTTGAAAAATACCCAATTCTATCGCAGGTTAAACCGGGCGAAATAAAGGCATCGTTACCCGGAAATCCTCCTCAAAAAGGGGAATCGATGGAAGAAATGATGCGCGATTTAGATGAAAAAATTATGCCCGGTATCACGCACTGGCAATCGCCAAACTTTTATGCTTATTTCCCATCCAACACTTCATTCCCTTCAATCATGGGAGATTTGATTTCGTCGGGACTTGGTGTTCAGGGAATGATTTGGGCTACAAGTCCGGCAGCGACAGAACTTGAAACCCGGGTTTTGGACTGGCTGGCTGGAATGACGGGAATGCCTGAAAAATTCAAATCCACATCAACCGGTGGCGGAGTTATTCAGGACACCGCATCCACTTCGGCATTAACAGCAATGATTGCAGCCCGCGAAAGAACAACAAATTTTCAGTCGAACAAAACCGGGATTCAGCAAAAACTGGTTGCATATATTTCAACACAAACCCATTCGTCGCTTGAAAAAGCTGCAAAAATCTGTGGCATTGGCAGCGACAATCTGCGGATGATTGACGTGGATGAGAAATTTGCCATGCGAACTGATTTACTGGAAGAACAAATTGAAAAAGATAAAGCTACTGGATTGACGCCGTTTTTTATTTGTGCTGCTTTGGGCACCACATCGTCGAATGCGATTGATCCGATAAAAGAAATTGGTGAAATCGCCAAAAAAGAAAACTGCTGGTTTCATATCGATGCCGCCATGTCGGGAACTGCGATGCTTTGCCCCGAATTCAGGCATTTTCAGGATGGTGTTGAACTGGCGGACAGTTACTGTTTTAATCCACACAAATGGATGTTTACCAATTTCGACTGCGATGTTTTTTGGGTAGCCAACCGCCAGGATTTAATCAACACTTTTTCAATTTTGCCTGAATATTTACGAAACAAAGCCACCGAATCGGGTGAGGTTTTTGATTACCGCGACTGGCATGTTCAGCTTGGACGCCGTTTTCGTTCGCTGAAACTCTGGTTTGTAATCCGTCATTACGGGATAGAGGGTTTGCAATTCCATATTCGTAAACATATAGAACTCGCTCAAAAATTTACCGAATGGATTAGACAATCAGAAGACTTCGAGATAGTTGTTGAACCGCCTTTTAACCTGGTTTGCTTCCGCCACAAAGCTGGCGACGATTATAATATGAAATTAATGAATGCGGTGAATGCCACCGGAAAAGCCTATTTCACCCACACAAAACTGAACGGACAAGTGGTTTTGCGAATGAGCATCGGGCAAACCAATACTGAAGAAAAACATCTGAAAGCGACGTGGAAACTGATTCGGGAGATTGCTCAAAAATTATAGATCTTTAATTTTAGTCGTCACCCGACTTGGAGTCGGGTGACGACTAACTAAATTCATTTATCCGCATATTTATCAAATTCTCCGGTTACGACCCTTTTCACCGCTTCCAGATAACCATATCCATTTAGCATGTCCGGCAGCAGGTAACTGCCTTCCACCCATTCGTTCCAGGCGTTGATGGTAATCAGTCTGGGTTGTTCCGGATGACTGTCGGCATATTGCTTTGCTTTGGAAAGCAGGGCTGCAAAACTTTCTGGTGTATTGTGATAATGAACTACATCGTGAATGCCTTTTGCCGGAAATCTTGGCGTATCGTCCCACCCGATGGATACACACGGGAACAGCGGGATGTTTAAAATTGAATCCATCTGAGTCCTTATTTTTACCGAATTGGCGCCATAAACCAGGTAATCTTCGGCTAATCCGCCCATGTTGTACATGGCAACACTGTTGAAACCCATTTCGTTTACCCTGTTTGAAAAGTTTTTGGCCGATTCTTCGGACATAACGGAGCCGCCGCCCTGGTTCCATTGGATATGCAACCCGGGAAAGCCTGCTTTTTTTACTTCTTCCCTGAAATAGTCAAGCGCTTTGTGGGCTTCTTTCACATCTCCGTCAAAACTTTCAAGCAATTTATCTACACTGAAAACGGAAAATACCGGGCAGCCATCGATTTTAAAATAGTTGGGCTGACTGAAATACTGTTTGATAACCCTGTCAACAATAATTTTGTAGTTGTCCCAATCCACAACGGCGTTCCAAAGAATCGAAGTATCGTCCTTGTATTTGTGTACATTCCAGTAGTTGTGTTTCACATCGTGATTGGCCCACATGATATAAAACTGCATCTTCGAATTATTCTTTGCTTTCAGGAAACCATCATTCAGGGCGCTTTCCAGGAAAGGACCACCGTCGTACCAGTACCAGTCGAACACAAAAATATTGACACCGTGGTCGGTTGCTGCATCAATCCACCTTTCCATCACCTGCGGATCATTGTCCATTTCGTAGCCCCAAAGTGGCTGACGTGGCTGATAATGACCATCGAAACGGGGATTCCCTTTTTTAATCACTTCCCACTCTCCGGTTCCTTCAGGCCAGAGAATATCACCAAAACGTTCATCGTGGTGGCACGACGGCCAGATGTAGGCAGCAACATAATAATCACTTTTAGCAGGTTCAGCAGGCAGTTTACTTTCGGTTGCCGGTTTTGGCGTGCAGGAAAACAAAATGGTTGTAAATACAAAAACAACCACACTTTGGAAGACTGGTTTTTTGGTTAATTTCAGGTTCATATCGATTTTATAATAAAGTTTTAAAATGACTTTTGTATAATCAGGAAATAATATCCTTTGTGAGAATTACATAGGTATCAAGTTTGATTATTTTTTCTGTTAAAGTAAAACTTATCCGGCCAAAATCCAAAAC
>DATITY010000584.1:0-7230 GCA_035467235.1 Draconibacterium sp.
AAGCTGGCGGACATGGCGCAGTGGCAGGCGGTGCGAATATTTTCCCCTCGCTTTTTGTTGAGCTTTACGACGCATCGGTAAACGACGATACTGAAAAAATTGAAATGCTTATTGAAAAGCTAAAGTTGATGGAAGAAAAAATTTACAATGTGGGCGCTTATTCATCAAAATATGTAAAAACAATTAAAAGTGCACTTTCGGCAATGGGAATTTGCAACGATTTTGTCGCCATGCCATTTCACCGTTTTAATTCAGTAAAAAGTAACATCATTAAACAAAACCTGAAAGAAATGGATATCTTAGAGCCGGTTCATGCCAATCATATAAAAACGTAATCAATGAAATTGCCGGTAACAGACCTTATTGTTTTTATCATCATTACATTTGGAAATGTTTTGTTTGGGGCCAGCTTTTTCTGGAAAAGTAAAACATCTGACCATTTTACCACCGGTGGGGGAAAATTACCGTCATGGGTGGTTGGCATGTCAATATTTGCCACATTTGTCAGCAGCATCAGTTTCCTGGCGTTACCTGGGAAAGCCTACATGTCGAACTGGAATGCCTTTGTTTTCAGTCTTTCAATTCCAATTGCAGCCATACTTGCAGTAAAGTTTTTTGTTCCGCTATACCGGGGAATCGGAAGTATTTCAGCATACAATTATCTTGAAATCCGTTTTGGCACCTGGGCCAGAATGTATGCCTCTGTCTGCTATATTTTAACACAACTGATGCGTACCGGCGCAATCCTGTTGCTTCTTGCACTGCCTTTGAACGCGTTGTTTGGTTGGAATGTGAAGACCATAATTATTGTAACCGGCGTGGCAGTTACGTTTTATTCGATGCTCGGAGGCATCCAGGCAGTTATCTGGACCGATGCAATACAGGGAATTATACTGATTGTTGGTGCGCTGGTTTGCGCATTACTGTTGACATTCTCAATGCCTGAAGGTCCAGGACAACTTTTTGAAATTGCCATTGCCAACCATAAATTCAGCCTCGGAAGTTTTAGCGCAAGCCTCACCGATTCAACCTTTTGGGTCGTTCTTATTTATGGTTTGTTTATCAATCTTCAGAATTACGGAATCGACCAGAACTATGTGCAGCGCTACATGACCACAAGCACCGAAAAGGAAGCAAAATCTTCGGCCATGTTTGGAGCCTTGTTATATGTTCCGGTTTCAGTTGTTTTCTTTTATATTGGAACTGCTCTTTTCTCGTATTACACAGCTCAACCTGATTTATTGCCGGCAGATCTTAAAATTCCGGGTTCAGGCGACAAGGTTTTCCCACATTTCATTGTAAACGGACTGCCCGTTGGAATAACCGGACTTTTAATCGCATCGATTTTTGCTGCCGGAATGAGTACCGTTGCCACAAGTGTGAACAGCACTGCCACAATTATTCTGTCTGACTATTACAAACGCTACTTTAACAAAAATGCAAACGAAAAATCATCAATGAAAGTGCTTTACAGTTCATCGCTGATTTTTGGAGGATTGGGCATAATAATCGCGTTGTCGCTGGTTGGAGTTGAAAGTGTGCTTGATGCCTGGTGGGGTCTGGCATCCATTTTCAGCGGGGGTATGCTCGGCTTGTTCCTTTTGGGATATATGGCAAAAAGGGTACGGAATATCGACGCTGCAGCAGGAGTTATTATTGGCGCTCTGGTCATCATCTGGATGAGTTTATCGCCAATTTATTTTACAGAAGGGAACCTTATTGCATTTAGAAGTCCTTTCCACAGCAACCTTACCATTGTAATTGGTACTCTGGTTATTTTCATCGTTGGATTTATCAGCATGAAATTTTTCGCAGGAAAAAAATCACAACAAGTTTAACTGGTTAAATATCTGTTTGCCATGAAATTCACAATAATATTTTTTAGTCTTCTGATAGCAGTAAATGTTTCTGCACAGGCGCCTTTTAGCGGAAATGAAGCTATTGTTAAGTCAGAATTCATTTATAAAGCTGAAGATGTTCGTTTTCCCAGTTGTCACGCATCAACCATCGAAAAAACCGATGACGGACTGATTGCTGCCTGGTTTGGCGGTACCGCGGAAAAAGACCCTGATGTTGGAATCTGGGTAAGCCGTTTCGAAAACGGAAAATGGACCATTCCGGTGGAAGTGGCCAACGGAATTCAGCATAAAACTTTGCGTTACCCCACCTGGAATCCGGTGTTGTTTAATTATGGCGACGAAATTATCCTGTTTTACAAGGAAGGCCCAAGTCCAAGTACCTGGTGGGGAGAATATGTAACTTCCACCGACAATGGAAAAACCTGGTCGCGCCCGGTACGATTGCCCGAAGGTATTGCCGGCCCCATTAAAAATAAACCTGAATTATTGCCGAACGGCGAATTGATTTGCCCAACCAGTTCTGAAGATAACGGCTGGCGGGTACACTTTGAATTTACCGGAGACAGGGGGTTAACCTGGGAACGTACCGAAGCGATAAATGATGGGAAAAAGTTTTCGGCCATTCAACCCAGTATTTTGAAACACCCTGGTGGAAAACTTCAGATTTTGTGCCGAAGCAAAAACAAATATATTCTTTCGGCCTGGTCAACCGACAACGGAAAAAGCTGGAGTAACCTTGAGCCAATTGAACTGCCGAATCCAAATTCAGGCACCGATGCCGTTACATTGAAAGATGGCAGGCATGTTTTGGTTTACAATCACATTAAACCCGGTGAAACCTGGGGCGACCGCAACATTCTGAACCTGGCTGTTTCAGACGACGGAATCAACTGGAAAGCTGCGGTACTGCTCGAAAACGACCCCGATAAAGATGGCGAATATTCATATCCCGCTGTTATTCAAACCGGTGACGGGATGATTCACATCACCTACACATGGAACCGCAAACTTATTAAACATGTGGTGGTTGACCCGGCAAAAATTCAGACAAAACCAATTGTTCAGGGAAAATGGCCTACTCAGTAAGTTGAATTTCAATCCAAATTCAAAATGAATCAAAGGATAAAGTTTTTATCATTAACCCTCTTTATGCTTTGTTTCATTTTGGGGTTCGCACAGAATAACACAGACAACCTCGTCAGAATACCATACAATAATCCAGACCTGAAATCTGTCGATTTGGGTGTCGGGCTTTGGGCGTGGCCTTTCCCGGTTGATTATGACAATGATGGTGATTTGGATATGCTGGTGAATTGCCCCGATAAACCTTTTAACGGATTGTGGTTTTTCGAAAATACAACAGGAGGAAAAAATCCTGTACTCAAAACACCGGTGCGGCTGGCCGAAAGTCAGCGAAACCTGCAGATATTTCCATGGAAAGGGAAATATGTTGCCACAACTCCGGGAGTAGCTTATCCAGATTTTCTCGCTTCGTTTTACCAAAATCCGGACACTCTTTTTAAGGAAGACTTTTACAAAAGTATTTTGAAAAAGCCACGTTGTAATCTCTGGCGATATCTGGATTTTGAAAACGACGGTGATATGGATGTTGTAATTGCGATAGACGACTGGACCGATTATGGCTGGGACAATGCCTTTAACGAACAGGGTGTTTGGACAAACGGCCCGCTGCACGGGACTGTTTATTTGGTTGAACAGACTAACCCCGAAGTATTTGAAACTCCAAAACAAATCATTGCCGGGGGAAAACCCATTGATAATTACAGCATTTCGGGTTCTATTTTCGAAGATTTCGATGGCGACGGCGACCTTGATATTATTTTGGGCGAATTTCTCGACAGGCTGACCTGGATTGAAAATACCGGAAGCCGCACTAAACCTGTTTATGACGAACCTAAATTCATTAAAATTAATAATAAAGTCCTTCATCTCGATTTGGAAATGATTGTACCCAGCGCTGCTGATTGGGATGCTGACGGTGATATTGATTTAATTGTGGGAATTGAAGATGGCCGCGTGGTTTTCATTGAAAACACAGGCAAAAATGACAAAAACGGACCTGTTTTCAAAGTACCTGTTTATATCCAGCAGGAACCGCAATATCTGAAATTTGGGGCGCTGGTTACTCCTTTTAGTGTTGATTGGGACGACGATGGCGATGAAGACCTGATTTGCGGGAACACAGCCGGAACCATCGGATTTATTGAAAACCTCGGTGGCGGGGAAAATCCGTGCTGGGCAACACCGGTTTACCTTGAAGCCGGTGACGAAACCATACTGATTCAAGCGGGTGAAAATGGTTCGATTCAGGGTCCTGCCGAAGCAAAATGGGGTTATACCGCACTTTCGGTGGCCGACTGGAATGGCGACGGCCTGAAAGACATAATTTTCAATTCGATATGGGGAAAAGTGGAATGGTTTGAAAACATGGGCAAATCTGGAAAACCAAAGCTGGCCAAATCGAAACCCATTGAAGTTGAATGGCCGGGAACCAATCCAAAACCTGAATGGAACTGGTGGAATCCTGAAGGAAAAAACCTTGTTACACAATGGAGGACAGTTCCTTACGTTTACGACTGGAACAGCGATGGATTAATGGATATCATTATGCTCGACCATGAAGGATATTTATGCTTTTGGGAACGATTCAGGGAAAACGGAATTTTGAAACTAAAACATGGACAACGGATTTTTACTACTGCTGAAAACAGCACTTTTAATGAACTATTTGCTATCGATGGGAAAGGATTGCTGCGTTTAAATACAAAAGAAGCCGGTGGTTCAGGACGGAGAAAATTCTGCATTACGGATTGGGATCGAGATGGTTTGCCAGATTTGATTGTAAATAGCGTTAATGTAACATTACTTCGGAATAAAGGAACCAAAAACGGATTAACCATTCTGGAAGATTCAGGGCCTTTATCGAAAGCAGTTTTGGCAGGCCATTCCACTTCGCCCACTGTTGTTGACTGGGATAAAAACGGCATCCCTGATTTGCTTATCGGCGCTGAAGACGGGCATTTTTACTACCTGAAAAATTCATCAAAACAATAAAAAATAAATCCAATGAAAACAGACTCATCCAACAGCTTTAAGAGTTTATCTGCACTGACTTTAATCGTTCTAATGATTTTATTTTCAGGCATTTTCCGGGTTCACGCCCAGGAAAAAGTTACCAATGCAGAAAAATTAGGTTTCCCAAAAGGGAAAAAGATAATATTGCTGCACTCCGATGATGCAGGAATGTGCGAGGAAGCCAACATTGCCGTATGGAGTTATTCACTGAAAAACCATGTTCAGTCGGCAGCGGTGATGATGCCCTGTCCAAATGCCGAAGAAATGGTTGAATGGGCAAAAAAACACCCGGATGCCGATGTTGGTGTTCATCTCACTTTAACGAGCGAATGGAAAAATTACCGTTGGGCAACACTCACCGACCCTGCCAAAGTTCCCGGTTTGATTGACAAAGAAGGAAAAATGTGGCGCGATGTCCCCGAAGTGGTTCAGAATGGAACACCTAAAGAGGTGGAAACCGAAATTCATGCCCAAATCGACAAAATGCTGAAAATGGGCTACAAACCCACCCACATCGACACACACATGGGCACACTTTACGGCTCGCCGGATTTTGCAAAGGTATTCTTCGAAACCGCCGTTAAATATAATATCCCTGCCAACGCCATCGACTTGTCGAACAAGGAAGTAGCCGATCGCTACAAAGCTGCCGGTTATCCCATCAACGACGAAATGATACAATACCTCGAAAAATACCCGCTGCCAAAACTCGACAATTTTACCAGTGTATCCGATGGGAAAAGTTATGTTGACAAACTGGTCAATTTTATGATGCTTGTAAAATCGTTGAAACCCGGTTTGACCGAAATCATTTTTCATCCGTCCATTGCGACAGATAACCTGAAAAGTATTACAGGCTCCTGGCAGCAAAGAATCTGGGAAGCCGAAATGTTTTCAGATCCGGTGATTTTGCAGTTTTTCAAGGATAACGATATTGAAATCACCACGTGGCGGGAAATCATGAAACGGTTTGAAGCCAAAAAATAAGGATGAAACAAAAATCATAAACATTTAAACAAAATACCGAATCGAATAAAAATAATGAAGAGAAATTTCGTATTTGTAAAGGCAATTCTCCTCCTTTTTCTGCTATCCTTTCAGGTAGCTCAGCCCATTGATAAAATCCTTGCAAAATTCCACGATGCCAAATCGAATTATGTAATGGTAGCCGCGCACCGTGCGGGCCACAACGGGCATGTGGAAAATTCGCTTTCAGCTATTCAGCATGCCATCGATATTGGTGTCGATATTATTGAAGTGGATGTGAAAGTAACAACAGACAGTATGGTGGTTTTAAACCACGACGGGAAAATTGACCGAACCACAAATGGCACCGGTGACCCGGAGAAATACACCTGGGCAGAACTGCAAAAATTCAGGCTCGAAATGCCCGACGGAACGCTGACCAATGAAAGACTTGCCACACTTGAAGAGGCGTTGGTAATGGTAAAAGGCAA
This sequence comes from Draconibacterium sp., assembly GCA_035467235.1. Classification (GTDB taxonomy): domain Bacteria; phylum Bacteroidota; class Bacteroidia; order Bacteroidales; family Prolixibacteraceae; genus Draconibacterium. The sequence continues at coordinate 6,413 of DATITY010000584.1, forward strand.
AGCTATGGTCGATATTGATATAAAAACCAGCAACCTGAAACCGGTGGTTGATGTCATCAAAAAAACCGGAACTACACAGCAAGTTTGCTTTTTCGATAACGATTACGATGCATTAAAAGAGGTAATATCGCTACTGCCCGAAGCGCTTTTGATGCCGCGCGCTTACAGTTATCAAATGGCCGACTCGGCGCTGAAAGTTTTTTCCGCCGAAGTCATCCACATCGACGAATCGTTTTATACACCCGAATTAACTTCGCTGATTAAAAGTAAAAATGCCCGGATTTGGATAAACGCGCTTGGCGAACCTGACGATTTAATCAGAAAGGGAAAAGCAGAACAGGCACTGCATGACCTGCTAAAATATGGGGCGAACATCATTCAAACCGATGAACCTGAAATTTTGATTCCGTTACTGAAGAAAAAAGGATTGCGAAAATAAAATGGAATATTTTATACAAGCTTATCAGACATTAAAAAAATATTTACTATTTTAAAAACCCGGAGGGTTTACATGTTTATAGATATTTCAAAAGTGTTCTGAATTCGACCCCAGTCGGGGTCGTATAGAGATTTGCTTCAATTTTCTATAAACATTTGATGCCTCTGGCATCTTGGGTATTCACTAAATGATTAATTCTAAATTGAAGAATTTAAAACTTTGAAATATGAACAAACTAGTCACTATTTTCACAATCACGGTTATAGCTTTTACCAGTTGTCAAACTAAAGAACAGCCCGAATCGCTGACACAATACGTTGACCCGACCATCGGTAACGTAGGAATATTGTTACAACCAACAAGGCCAACAGCGCAGTTA
>DATITY010000585.1:0-2925 GCA_035467235.1 Draconibacterium sp.
GTTGAAGTTGGCGGATTTAAAGAGCGCCAACGCACGCAAATGCGAAAAGGAAACATCGGGTTTGTGTTCCAGAGTTTTAACCTGATTGACGAACTCACGGTTTTCGAAAATGTGGAGTTGCCGCTGATTTACCTGAAAATGAAAACCAGCGAGCGAAAGGAAATGGTACACACTGTTTTGGAACGGATGAAAATCGGGCACCGCGCCAAACATTTCCCGCAGCAGCTTTCGGGCGGACAGCAGCAACGTGTGGCCATTGCCCGGGCAGTGGTTGCCAACCCAAAACTAATTCTTGCCGATGAACCAACCGGAAACCTCGATTCGAAAAACGGCCTCGAAGTCATGAACCTGTTAACAGAATTAAACAAGGAAGGAACCACCATTATTATGGTTACCCACTCGATGCACGATGCAGGATTTGCACACCGGATAATTAACCTTTTTGACGGTGAAGTGATTACGGAAAATGTAAATGAGAGGATGGCAGAAATACTGTAAGAAGTTGGAAAACAGAAAAGAGGAATCCGGTGGAGGCGTTGAGGTATGAATAATTAAGATAAAATATTATGAAAACACATTTTATTAAATTTTTCTTGAGAGACATTGCAAAAAAGCCGGTTATCTATTTCATTAATTTTACAGGACTGGTTCTAAGTATGACGGTCGTAATTATTCTTTCTGTTTATTACATTGATGAAACAAATGCAGACAGATTCAACAAAAAGATTGACGACATTTATGTTATTTATGACAAAAATCCAATCATCCCAAAACAAATTTTTATGCCCGGAATTCTAAAAGAAGCGATTGATGATAAAATTCCGGAAATTGAAAAAGTTGTACGTGTGAGAGATCATTGGGGTGGGACAACATTACAGGTTGACGAAAATCAACCAGTTAGTAGCATTCTTATATTTGCCGATTCCACATTTACCGATATTTTTTCATATTCGTGTATTGCCGGAGATTTTAAGAAAGCGTTAAAAACGCCAATGTCAGTTGTTCTTACCAAAAAGGAAGCTTTAAAACTATTTGGGACGATCTCACCTATTGGTGAAACCGTTAAATTTAATAATAATCAGTTTTTGACTGTCCTCGCAGTAATTCGTGAACCGGCATTAAAATCTTCGCTGAAATTTGATGCAATAGTTCCCATGATAAGCGCTTCACAAATAAGTCCAACATCAGTATTGGGAGATGAATATACCAATTGGAGAAGATTAGCCTTTACGACCTTTATTTTAATGAAAAGCACTGCCAATCCTAATGAAGTTCAAAAGAAAATTTCAGCTCTGTTTCCTAAAGACAGCAAAGTATCGAAAATTACACTGTTACCTTACAGCTCATTTTATTTTTCCGATGTACAAACCTCTTGGAAAACTTACCTAAAAACCGGCAACAAAAATACTCCAATGATACTTGTTATTGTTGCCGTAATTATTCTCCTGATGGGGGTAATTAATTACCTCAACCTTTCTTTCTCAATGGCAGTTGAAAGATTAAAAAATACCGGAATATTAAAAATTGTAGGAGCAAAAAGAGGACACATTTTCAAAAATATTATTTTCGAGTCTGTATTATTCTTTTTTGTTTCGGTCCTGTTGGCTTGTTCAATAGCATGGGGCACCATACCCACACTGACCCAAAAAGTTGGAATAGAGATGCACCCTGAAATTATTTTAAATCCTGCATTTTTTCTGATGATGTTAATTTTGGTGCTGGTAATTTCAACGATTTTAGTTGTTATTCCCGCAATAAAATTATCATCCATAAACCTTGTCGATTCCCTAAAAAGGAATTTATCATCCAGGGGGAAATCACATATCACCAGGAGAGTGTTAGTTATAGCGCAGTTTACAATTGCCACAATCCTGATTGCATTTACATTGGCAGTACAAAAACAGGTAAAATATGGGTTTAAAGAATTGGGCTACAATAAAGAAAATATATATACGATTCAACTTACACCTCAACTGCAACAAGACATTTTAAAAGAAAAACTGGAGGAAATCCCTGGGGTAAATGAAGTAGCATATACCAACTTTTTACCAGGGGAAGAAATGTTAGAAAACTGGCCGAATATGACAATGATTAATAGTGATGAAAAGAGAGAAGATATTCGCAGCTTCATTATACGATGCGATAATAATTTACCCCATCTTTTAGGATTAAAACTGATAAAAGGAAGGCTGTTTTCTAAAGATTTGTCGACCGACAAAGATAAAATTCTTGTTAACAGGGAATTTGTGAAAGAATACGGGCTACTTGAACCATTGGGTGTAAAACTACCTAATTTTGGAACAGGGGACGGCGAAATTATAGGTGTTGTCGAAGATTTTCATTTTCAGTCGATACAGAAACCAATTGCACCGGTAATTATACGGATCGACGATTATGCCAGGCATTGTTACGTTAAGATTGCATCGCCTGATTTTAACAGTCTGCATAATTCAGTAACACAAATCAAAGATGCTGTTAACAAGCTTTCTTCCGGGTACCACGTAAATTTCGGATTCATGGATGCTTCGGTTGCAGATATGTATAAATCTGAAATTCAATTCAGAAAAATCTTTTTTTTATTTTCGACGATCGCCATTTTTATTTGTTGCCTGGGAATTTTTGGATTATCCATTTTTGCCAGCCAGCAAAGAATAAAGGAAATCGGCATCCGCAAAATCAACGGCGCCAAAGTTTCTGAAATACTGACAATGCTCAACAAAGACTTTATAAAATGGGTAGCCATTTCATTTGTAATCGCCACGCCCATTGCGTATTACGCCATGCATAAATGGCTCGAAAACTTTGCTTACAAAACTGAATTGAGTTGGTGGATATTTGCCTTGGCAGGTTTACTGGCGCTGGGAATTGCGTTGCTGACAGTGAGTTGGCAGAGTTGGAAAGCGGCAACGAGAAATCCGGTGGAGG
>DATITY010000586.1:0-2720 GCA_035467235.1 Draconibacterium sp.
TGTGGACATGAAAAACGACTGGAATAAAATTTATGTTGAATAATTAAAATTAAAGAAAACTATGAAAAAACTATTGGTTATTGCCTTAATTGTAACAAGCAGTTACGCTTTCTCTCAGGTGGTGGTTCAAACTGCACCACCCCAAACTACACAAAATGTAATTGTAGTAAAACAGAAACCTGCATTTACACCACATTTACGATTGAATGCCTATACTTTTTATGCTTTTGATGATAAAGTAGATTCGTATTATTCGACTACCAGTTATTTTAACGGGACAATTAAAGGTGGTTTTCAATGGGGTGGTGGCCTGGAATATATGATGATTCCACAGCAAGGTATTGAATTGTCGTACTTGCGTTTGGACTCGAATGCACCAATGGAATATTACGATGATAACTCAATCGGTGGTAGAAGAAACACTGATTTTGATGTAGCAACCAATTATATTCTTGTTGGAAGTAACCGCTATTTTGGTATGAATCCAAAAGTTGAGCCTTATGGCGGATTGCAGGCAGGTATGGCTATTTTTAATGTTACAAATCCTGATAATGGAAATTCAGGGAACTCAACAAAATTTGCCTGGGGATCAAAACTGGGTGTAAATATTTGGGCTTCCGAAAAGGTTGGTATTAAAATACAAACTGGTTTGAATTCGGCGGTACAAAGTGCAGGTGGCGGTTTATATTTTGGAACAGGAGGCGCCGGCGCAGGTGTAAGCACGTATTCTACTTTTTACCAGTTTTATGTTGGTGGTGGTTTAACATTCAATATGAGTAAAAACTAGCCGAACAACCGGTTTTTAAAGGCGTTAAATTGCTGTAAAAGATTACAGTAGAAGAAATCTGATCACAAATAATATGATTTAATTAACAGAGCTTACTGAGACAATTTCAGTAAGCTCTGTTTTATTTTATAAATCGGAAGCGTTGCTTTGCATGTAAAAAAAATCTAAATTTGAATGAATGTCAGGTTACAATATGGAGCAAAAAACGGACATTTTAACAATACTTCGGAAATCTATTAAATTCAAAATCTATGAAAAAAATATTTTTTACAGTGCTTTTCCTTTCCAGCATGTATGCATTCTCGCAGGTTGTGGTTGAAACACCCCAGCAAACACCCCAGCCATCTCAGAAAACTATGGTTGTAGTTCAAAAACCGGCATTTACACCGCATTTACGACTTAACATCTTTACATTGTATGCTTTCGACGACCAGGTTGAATCGGATTATTCAAGTACTTATTACTTTAGCGGAGAAATTAAAGGCGGATTCGAATGGGGAGGCGCTTTGGAATATATGATCGCTCAAACTCAAAGCATTGAATTTTCATATCTTCGTCTTGATTCAAAAGCAAATATTACAGCTTACAGTGCAATTTCTGAACCTTATCATTTAAACGTAGCGTCAAATTACATTTTGATTGGTTCGAACCGCTATTTCGGAATGAATCCGAAAGTTGAACCTTATGCCGGTTTAAACCTTGGTATGGTTGTTTTTAGTGTTGATAATCCGGATACAGGGAAAAACGGGAGTGATACAAAATTTGCATGGGGAGCTAAACTCGGGTTAAATTACTGGGTTTCTGAAAAGGTTGGCATTAAAATTCAGGCTGGCTTGCTTTCTGCAGTGCAGGGTGCCGGTGGCGGATTATATTTTGGCACAGGAGGTGCCGGTGCCGGAGTAAGTACTTATTCTACTTTTTATCAGTTTAACATTGGAGGAGGTTTGACCTTTAAACTGGGCAAAAATCTATAACGAATTCAGAATTTCAATTGTTGAATTGTATCCCAGTTCATACAATTTGTCTGCGTGTGTGCGGCTTAAAATTTCGTAGGTGTCAATTCCTTCGGGTTCAATATAAATGCTTGAATATTTGCGAACTTCTTTCATATTGGCATTCACACTCATATAAAAAGTGCGGGTTGCAATTTCAATCAGGTTCTTGATTTTATCGGTTGGATTGATTGGACTGATGTTGGAAACAATTATTTGTTCGCAGTCGTTTTTTATGGGTTCAATTGGAATGTTATCGAGCAATCCTCCGTCAACATACAAGGTTTCATCAATTTTAACAGGTGCAAAAAGAATGGGAATCGACGACGACGCAAGCACAATATCCCCCAGCGGACCTGTATTCCGGTATTCGATAGTCCCTTTATTTAAATTCGAAATGGCAACATAAAACGGTATGTCCAGTTCTTCAAGATTTTTAGCAGGAATCTCCCTGTAAAACAACTCTTTTAATCCGTCTAATTTCATTAGACCGTCGCGTGGTATCTGTAGTTTCGTGTAATTATAAAACCTCCCTTTTTTAAAGATTTCCAGAATTTCATGTGGATTTTTGCCGGCGGCAATAAAAGCGCCTGCAATTGCCCCGGCACTTGTTCCCGAAATTACTTCGGGTTTTATTCCTTTATCGAAAAGCGCTGCAATTACGCCCAGATGCGCAAATCCGCGTGTACCGCCACCACTTAAAACCAATCCTGTTTTATATTTTTTCATAACTGAACTTTGAACTTTGAACCCTGAACTACCTACTGCTGCTTGTTACTCGTTTCAGATTGAACCCTGAACTCCAAACTACACCGCAAACCACTCCTGCATTAAATCGTGGTGGTCGCTTTGGTTTTTGTGCCTGAAAACGTTTGAACGTGTAACATGCACATAATCATTTTTGTACGTTTCAATATTTTCAACAATATCCTTCAATGCGT
>DATITY010000587.1:0-3488 GCA_035467235.1 Draconibacterium sp.
TTTTTTGATAATAATCTTTTTAGGTTGTGTATCACAAAATGATGAAAAGAACCTTACAATTCCATTGCCAAATAAAGCACAATTACGTTGGCAGAATTATGAAAGAACCATGTTTGTCTGCATCGATCCCTGCACATGGCAGGGCCGCGAATATGACAATCACTCGACCCCTTTGAACCGAATCAATCCGACTGCCTTAAATACTAATCAATGGTGCGAAGTGGCAAAGTCATGGGATGCAAAGCTAATACTGTTTGTTGCCAAGCATACCGGTGGTTTTTGCTGGTGGCAGACAAATACTTCTGAATACGGTATCAAAAACACTCCCTGGAAAAACGGTAAAGGTGATGTGCTCAAAGAGTTGTCGGAGTCGTGCAAAAAATACGGTCTGGATTTGGGTATTTATGTATATCCCGGCGACGAAACCTGGGGAGCTGGTATTGGAAGCGGTGGTATTACAAAAGACTCGTCAAAACAGGAGGGCTATAACAAAGTTTTTCGTCAGCAACTGACAGAAGTATTAACCAATTATGGTGCGGTAAGTGAGGTGTGGTTTGACGGAAGTTGCAATATCAATGTAAATGATATTCTGGAAAAATATGCTTCCGACGCGGTAATACTGCAGGGTCCAAAAGCCAATTTGCGCTGGGTGGGCAACGAAAGCGGTTATGCACCGTTCTCAAACTGGTACACGCTGAACAGCAAAGATCTTGCAACCGGAGTTGCTACTGCAATTCAATCCAATCCTTTTGGTGATGCCTATGCTCCCGTGGAAATCGATGTGCCTTTGTTAAAAAACAGGGGACACAAATGGTTCTGGGCACCAAATACGGATAGTTTGCTTTTGTCAACAGAGCAACTGATGAACATATATTACAAATCTGCCGGTAGAGGCGCTGTTCTTCTGCTGAACTCCACTCCTGATACTACAGGTTTGATACCCGAATCGCATGTGGCAGCATATAAAGCTTTTGGTAAGGAGATTAAAAGGCGTTTTGACAATCCCATTATGAAAACCAGCGGGAATGGAAATTCCCTGGAGATGCCATTTTCAAAACCGACAGAAATAAATCATGTTATTTTACAGGAAGACATTGCCTTGGGACAAAGGGTTCTTGGTTTTGTAATAGAAATAATGAATGAAAATGAAAATTGGAAAGAAGTGTATAACGGAACTTCGATAGGAACCAAAAGAATTTGTTATTTCGATCCGGTTACGACAAAGAAAATCAGGGCGTCATTTATCAACTCAAAAGCTAAACCGCTGATTATCAATTTTTCTGTTTACAATGTTGAAGGTGTTACTCTGGAACCCGAAAACAGGAAAGATCAAAGCAATTTCTATGATGGAATACTGAGGAAGAACGCAACGGACCAATCCGATGAGCCAGCCATTGAAATTGGGAAATGGGACAGTAATTCTTTTAGTGATTCCGGTTGGAAGGAAATGAGTTTTGATCTTACCAGATTTGTGCAAAGGGTGGGGCAGTACGAAGTTACCTTTGTCGCTGGAGATAATTCCAAAGGATCTGGGCTCGTATTTAAGGATTGGGAAATGGCAATGTATGGCAGCAACACAAAGAGTACAATTGATTTTCTCAAAGAAAGTTCCACATTCAGGATTACACGATCCCAGCAAACGCTTGACGAATTTCCAACCATACTCAGGCTCAAAATTAAAAGCCATACACCGGAATCTGCAGGAAATATTACTATCAGAATGCTGACTTATTAATTTAAAAAAATCAGTTATGAATAAATTTTTATTTGTTTATTTTATTTTTTCAATATTTTTTTACCCGGTGTCGCTATCCGGGCAGCAGGATTCAAACCATGAAACCATTTACAGTGCGGTCAACGGAACCATTGTCGGGCACAATACCGGGCACTACAATAACCGGCCACTTTACATCAATAACACCAATTCCTTTGTACTTACAGGTGATCAGCCCATCGCACGTCTGGCAAAAGACCAGTTTTTGCATGGTACTTTCACTGCGGGTGTTCAGCGAAACGGGAAAACAAAATGGTTACAAAACTGCATTCAGATTCATTCTTTTTACAGTCCAGGAAACATGAAATGGGAAGTTTCCGACAACGATTTTCCGGGATTAAAAATTTCACTCGAAATAGTTCCAATGGCTTCAACAACAGGATTGGCAGTTTGTGCAGTTGCAGAAGGTGTGGTTAAAGGCGACAGTTTAATCTGGGCTTTTGGAGGTGCGAAATGGTTCAAAAATCAAAACCTGTCGTGGAAAATGGATGTGATGGGACAGCCTGAATTGCTCACCTGGGGATTTGTTCCTGTTGATTGTAAAGATAATCTGGTCAAAATTGAAGGTCAAAGATATTTGGTCAGCCTTATGGATAGTACAATTCAGAAAAGTTATTTTACTGTTGCCGGAAGTTGCAATGTTAACTCCAAAACGTATGTTGGTGATGCTTCTGAATGGAATAGCGGGAATAAATTGAACCAGTCAAAGGTAAAAGATTTACCAATTCTGAACGGAAAAATTTCCCTCGAAACAGGGAACCCAGTTTATTGGGCTTTTGAAGCTTTTAATGCAAATGAAACGGTTGATTTTGCTGGAATTGAAAATCCTGAAAACGTTTTTGCTGAAGGTAAAAAGCGAACAGATTCATTTAAAAACCGGATGAAAATAAACACCCCTGATCCTTACCTTAATGCCATCGCGCAGGCTTCGGTTGCTGCTGTTGACGGCACCTGGTACCCTCCTGTTTTTGTTCACGGTGCTATGCAGTGGAACAACCGTTTTCCCGGCTGGCGAACCATTTTTGGAGGAACAATGTACGGGTGGCACGACCGTGTAAAAGCACAAGCAAAGTTTTACACCGGTTCGCAGGTTAAAACGTCGGATAAAACAGAAGCCAAAGCCGATCCTGTTTCATTGTTAACCGAACAACATCCCGAATCACGGTTTTACGGAGTTGGCCGCATTCAGCATGACCAAAAGTTTTACAACATGCAGTCGCAGTTTTTCGACCAGATTGTGGAAGAGTACCGCTGGACGAATGATCCTGAATTAATCAGCTTTTTCCGCGAAGCACTTGAGTTGCATTTAATCTGGGTGCGCGACTGTTTCGATCCTGATGGCGATGGTGTTTACGAAAGCTACATCAATACCTGGCCCAGCGATTCGCAATGGTACAATGGCGGAGGTTCGGCCGAAGAAACATCATACGCTTTCCGCGGACATTTGGCAGCACGCGATATGGCAAGAAATGCGGGAGATGATGAGGCTGAAAAATACCACAACATGATGCTGGAAAAAATCAAAAAGGGCTTTTTTGAAAAGTTGTGGATTCAGGAAAAAGGACATTCCGGTTCATACCGCGAACAAGGCGGCCACGAACGTTTGCACACCGATCCGTGGCTCTACAGTATTTTTCTCCCCATTAATGCCGGTTTAACTTCGCCTTTACAAGCCATAGAATCAGTTTATTACAGTGAGTGGGCATTGCAAAAC
>DATITY010000588.1:0-2555 GCA_035467235.1 Draconibacterium sp.
AAGACTGGAATCCGGTAACCTGGAACACAACAATTAAAACAGAATTGGAAAAAACCATGCCGAAACAAATCATTCTGTCGCAATTGGCAGAGCTCGCTGAAAACTATGGCGACATTTATGCCTTTTGGCTCGACATGCAGTGCTGGGCCGATACAACGCTTTCGCCACAGGAATCATACGATTTACTGAAAAGCAAAAATCCCAAAACTTTTGTCCATTTTAATCAGCATGTTCAGGATGGTTCTGAAATAAGGTACTTTCCGACCGATATCGTCAACGGTGAAGAACGGATTCCGCCGGCTGCAGGCCACAACCCCAACAGGGAAATCGATGGCCAAAATTATTACCTGCCTTTTGAATACGAAATCACCTCGCAACGTTGCGATTCACTCACTTTGGGCAACGGCTTGATGAAAGGTTCGGTTTGGTTTACTTTTCCGGTGAGCCAGTTTTATCCGGTTGACAGCCTTTACCATTACATCAAACAAAGTTTCGACCGCGGAGGAAGCAACATTCTGCTTTCCACTGCGCCCGATAAAACCGGAGAGTATCGTCAGGCCGACCTCGACAGCATTATTAAGTTGGGTAAATTGATTTGGGGGAAAGAGTAGTTGAGTTAGCTAAAAAGTTTAAAATAATTATTTGCACTTTTCCTGTCGCCCGGCAAAAGCAGGCCTTTAGCCCTGTGATGCTAGTTTTAAAATTACAGTCAATTACTAAAAAGTGAATTCTTCAAAAAATGATTACCCCCGCTGCCGCGGGATTGCATCGTGTGGTATTTGAAAGTTTTGATACATTAACATGTAATATTAAGCTTACCAAGCGATCCGCCGGGACAGCAAGTTTCATATTGTTTTAAGTACTTAATTGACAACTTCCTGTATATATTCCATTTTTGTATCACAATACAAAATAAAATTTAATTATTTGTAATACATTACAAATAATATTAGTTAAATTTGTAACAAATTACAAATAATGATTCAGGAAATTTTTACATACAGCAATTCATTAATCAACAAAGTAAGCCTAGATTTTAAAAGGTATTTATTCAACGAAATAAATTGGGAATCAAGGCTTATTGAAATTTTAGGCAGCAGGGGAGTGGGTAAAACCACATTAATGCTGCAAAAAGCCAAAGAATTAAATGCAGTGATACCTAATCAGGCCGTTTACCTGTCGCTCGATGATAAACTAATGTACTCCAATTCCATCGTTGATTTGGCTGAAGAACTTTTAAAATATAATGTAACCTGGTTATTTTTAGATGAAGTTCACAAATATCCACCAAAATTGAAAGACTACGACTGGTCGGCAGAAATAAAGAATGCATTCGATCGCTACCCCAATTTAAAAATGATTTATTCCGGGTCATCGGTATTAAAAATTTACAGGGGACAGGGTGATTTAAGTCGAAGAAAAAGTTCTTACCGGCTTGCAGGCCTTTCATTTCGGGAATATTTGAAAATGAATGGAATATACAGTTCGGAAAGTTATACACTTGACGATTTGATTGAAAACCACCAGAATTTTTCAGAAACCATAACCCGGGACTTAAAAATATTGCCCCATTTTAAAAACTACCTTGAAAACGGCTTTTTCCCTTTCTATAAGGAAGATCCTTCTTCATATTTTGCCAGGTTGAATACAATTTTAAATGTTATTATCGAGACTGACATACCTGCGGTTTCCGAAATTTCTTTTGATACATCACTTAAACTGAAAAAATTGCTTGCCGCAATTGCGACTTCTGTGCCTTATGTACCTAATCTTGTAAAATTGCGAAAAGAACTCTTTATTACCGATCATAGGACTTTGTTAAAATACCTTGATCTCCTTGAAAAAGCGGAGGTAATCAGTACACTGGGGCAGAGTGTAAAAGGCAATAAAATATTGCAAAAGCCCGATAAAATTTATCTGGGTAATACAAACTATTTGTATAGCCTTGAAATGCCTGTGAAAGAACTGGGCACGATAAGGGAAATTTTTTTTGAATCGCAATTGCGTGTGGATCACAAGTTAAGATTGCCATCCAAAGGAGATTTTGAGGTAAATAATAAATATACATTTGAAGTAGGTGGAAAAAATAAATCGTTCGATCAAATAAAGGGTCTCAGTAATGCATTTGTTGTTTCAGATGATATTGAAAACGGTGTTTTTAATATTATTCCCTTGTGGTTATTTGGATTTTTATACTAACTGACCTCATCTGCTTTTCATTTGCAGTGAGGGAAAAGTTATTTTACCACAAAAACTATCCGGCAATCTTTGGGACAATAAATATCGGAATACTGCAATAATCCGACTGATTTGTTCAAAACAAGAATGAACGAATTAGCTAATTTGCAACTTTGAAAAAATTGAAATTCAACCTTTTATTAATATCTTCAGTTCATCTCATTTAATGATAATAAAATGAAGAATAATCTCATTACTAAAATCACCGTAGTTGCTTTATTAGCAATATGTAATACTCCGGGTTTTTCCCAAAATCAGGAAATCAACGAAATGTGGGGCGAATCAAAAGTTTCTGTTGATGCTTTAAGAGCCGGGCG
>DATITY010000589.1:0-3778 GCA_035467235.1 Draconibacterium sp.
GCCGCAGCCCGGTTGCCATGGCGCCCCGTTCGGAACATAGCCGGTTTCAACATTTTGAGCTCCCAAAATATCCTGAATCCATTTGTGGTAAAAATTACGGGCGTCGTAGTTGTGCATTACGGTTACGCAAGCCACCTGTCCGTCGCCGGTGTATGGCGAACGCTCGCGGTGCGGACAATCGCTGGCAATGCCACCGTGCATATTGTCGGTCTGGCTGCGACGCCAGATTTTATTGATTTGGTTGAAAAGCTGATTTGAAGTTTCGAATGTTGCTGATTCTTCAATGGATGTGTGAACAACTTCAGCCGTAATCATTTCGGGTTTGAGTTCGTCAGGCCAGTTACTGATTTCAACACCATCGAATACAAACCAGTTGAAACGGGCTGCGTACGATTCTTCACCTTTCGCGCTGAAAATGTACGAGTTGTCGCCGGAATAGGTGGTGCAGAGATATTTGATATCTATTTTATGACCGGCAGGCCCTTTTACTTTGTTAAAACGCACCCATCCGGAAACCTCAACACCAAAATCAACTTTGTAATTTCCGTTATCCAGTTTTGTAATTTTTATTGGTTTGAGTTGTTCCATAACCTTGTCGGTTTGTGCAGTGTGTGCAACCAGTTTTCCTTCGGGGGCTTTGCGTAAAGCAACTTTTTGCCAGGTCGAATCATCAAATCCGGAAGAGTTCCAGCCAGGTTGTTCCTTTCTTGCATCGTAATGTTCGCCGTAATATACCATATCCATTAGAATCGGGCTTTGCGCGGCTTTCCAGCTTTCGTCGCTCACAATAATCTCCTCGGTTCCGTCTGCATAGGTAATGTAAATTTGTGCAAGAAAACGGGGACTTCCGTAGGCACCCGCCCAATTTTTAGCCGGATTGTAAAAACCATTTCCGAGCATGCTTCCAACAGCATTCTTCCCTTTTTTTAACTGATCTTTTATATTATACGCCAGATACATTACCTTGTATTCCCTGAAATTATCTTCCAGCGGAATACCTTCATTTATTAACTCCGGCCGTTTGCCGTAGTTGGTTTGGTTCGGAACCAAAACATCATTGCCCACTTTTTGTCCGTTCAGGAAAAGTTCAAAATAACCCAGACCGGTTACAAAGGCGACGGCTTTCTCTACTTTCTTTTCTATACTGAATTCTTTTCGAAACATTGGAGCTGGTGGTGGTAAAACTTCGGGGAGCGAAGTTTTGGGATTAATTTTTCTGGGCAACGCTTCTTCTCCCTGCCATGGCGCACCAATCCATTTGGCTGTCCATTCCTGTGGATTTAAAATTCCCATTCGCCAGAATGCGGGTTCGCTCCACACTGAAACTTCACCGTTTCTATCCCACACGCGTACCTGCCAGTAGCACTCAATTCGCGAAGTCAACGGTTTTCCTGCATATTGAATACGGTTCGACTCGCTGCTTTCAGTTTTTCCACTGTCCCACAAATCGGGCTTTTCAAGATTGTTTTTCGAAGTTGCAACTCTGATTTGCCAGGCAGTTTGCATTTGCCCGCGTTCATTTGAATCCGCAATATCAATCCATGCCAGGCGGGGTTGCAAAACATCTACAACAACAGGATTGGATAGATACTCACAAGTTAGTTTTGTCGGAGTAATTTTTCCAAAAGAGTTCCAAAATGAGAAAGTGAAAATGATGGTTACAAAAATCAGTTGTTTCATTATCATTGGTTTTTACGTTTCAAATTAAATTTTTATCAGTCTGATCGCTTTAATCAAACCTGCTTCGTTTTTGTTTTTATTTGTCAGTTTCAATGTCAGTTTTTCCTGTCCGGCATTAAGTGAAATTGTACCGATTGGCATCCACTCCCATGTTCTTTCAACAGATTCAGTCCGGGGAACATAATCGCGGTTGGGCAAAATCTCAGAATCAAATGCTTTGTCGATGGTAAATGTAAATGAACTGGCATTTGAATGAAAAAGAAACTTACTGCCAGTGTCAGTTTCCGGGCAACCGTACTGCATTTCGACACGATATTTCCCGGGTTGCTGCATGTTTAGTTTCCAATAAATTGAGTCACCATTTTCAACCCAGTTTTCGGTGTGAGATTGATTGGGATGAATGCTGGAATATTTCACTTTGCCCGATAAAATTGCATCCTGAACTGGTAGAGTAATTCTTTGTTCTTTATCAAAACCAGCTACAATTGTTGTTTGTAACTGGTAATTATCAACCATTTCCGTTTCCCATTTTTTGTATTCGGCGGTAAGTTTATTTTTTATTTCAGGAAAATCAGCTGCAATATTTACTTTTTGAGAAGGGTCGTTTTGCATGTCGTAAAGCAAGGTTTCCCCATTGGCAATTGTCAGCCGGTGCCTGTTATTCCTAATCGAACCTGCGCGGTTTTGCAATGGATATTGTGGCTGACGTGTATAAATATACCTGTCGAAGTTTTCTGCCTTTTTGAAAATCGTTTTACTCAAATCGACACCATCGATTGGTAAAACCGGTTTGTAACTGATTGAACAAAGTTTCAGCAGGGTGGGGAACAGGTCGATACCCTGCGCCAGTTGAGTGGTGGTTCCGGTTTCGATTGTTCCCGGCCACGAGATGTAAAAAGGCACCCGGACACCGCCTTCATCCACATTTCCTTTCTTGCCTTTCATTCCACCGTTGTAGCGAAAAGTGTTCGGACCATTGTCGGAGAGAAAAATGACGATGGTCTTTTCTGTTAAATTGAGCTGGTCAAGTTTTTCCTGAATCAGCCCGATGTTTTCGTCCATGTTTTCAACCATCCCGTAAATGGTGGCTAACTCATTATCCAATCCCCGGGTTTTGTATTTATTAAAATATTTTTCAGGAACCTGAAACGGCGAATGGGGCACATTGTAAGGTACATAACACAAAAACGGTTTGTCTGCGTTTCGTTCGATAAAACCGAGTGCCTGACTTGTGAAATAGTCGGTTGCATAACCATCCGATTTTATGTCCTCGTCATTGTGCTGATAAATGGCATCATAATAATATCCGAGATGACCAACCATAAAACCTATGTATTCATCAAACCCTTTTCTGTTCGGATGTTGAAGGAAATAGCCACCATTGTGCCACTTCCCGAAACATCCGGTGGCGTATCCGTTTTGTTTCAGAATTTCGGCAAAAGTGGTTTCACGCGGATTCATGTTTTCGTATCCCTGTGTAACCGATGAAACCCCGGTGCGAAGAAAATAACGTCCGGTTAATATTTCGGCACGCGTTGGTGCACAAAGCGGACAAACATAAAAGCGATCGAAACTCAGGCTTTTTTCCGCCAGCCGGTCCAGAACAGGTGTTTCAATCGAAAGGTTTCCGTTCGACCGGATATCGCCCCAACCCATATCATCGGCTAAAATCAGTACAATATTGGGTTTCTCATTCTTATTTTCAGCGGAAAAACCAATTTCGACATGAAAGTAGATGAACAGGAAGATCAATCCAAAAATCAATTTTTTTTTAAAACTCATCTTTTTTACATTTTCAATTACATCCATTTTTTCTTTGACATCTCGGTGTGATACAACAGGTAATTATAGATTTGTTTTGCCATGGATTCAGCAATGTAAGGAATAGTTATCGAACCCGAAGCATTCATTATACGCAAACTTGAAAGTGATCGTTTTTTCTGGAAAACGGACTGTCGAAACTCCACTGCCTGAATTTTATGCAATTCCATCTGTGTCCATTGATGCGAAACGGCGCCTTTCGAAACAATAATCTGTTCGTTGTTCATGCTGAAATATCGTTTTTTCAGGATTAAAGAACAGTAGAATGCAGAAACAG
>DATITY010000590.1:0-4432 GCA_035467235.1 Draconibacterium sp.
CCATCGTAAAACTGGCCTGCTTCGAAACCAACCATTCCAACCAGTTTTTTGGTTCGTGGTGAATTGGCGAATCCGTGAATACCGTAAAAAGCGTAATTACCTGCCGGAACATAAACATCTTCGGCCAAATAAAAGTCTTCAAGAACGCCTTCTTTACGGTATGCCAGTCCTGTAAAAGCGCCATACCCGTTTTTGAAGTTGATTTCAAATTCCGGCGAAATCTCCATGTTTTCAAGTTGCCCATCTTCAATACGGCGGAGCATTTCAAAATCCACTCCGGTACGGTAATTAAAAATCACCGAATTTTCGCCCGGAAACCAGCCATATTGCATTTCTCCCCTGAATTCGTGCAGGTTGTTCAGAAACATAAATCCCGATTCGGGATTAAAATCTTTTCCCCAGTAGGCATAAACGCCCTGGTATCCAAATCCTTCCTCCGAACGCCGTTCCCACGCTACCCTGAAAAAAGTGGGGTCGAGGGAAGCAACATTATTTTCAACACTGTTGTCGATGGTTTGAGCTGCTTTTATATCGAGATAATCATCGCCAAAAATCCTGATGATTCCATCCAGTCCGTAGCCAACATTGTAGCTGCCATCAAAACCCAGCCGGGTGGTTAGCATCCCGCCAACATACGAATTTTCGTTTATTACCTGTTTTCTGACACGGGCAACACCAAAGTTTTCAGCCGGATTGCCATTAAACTCAGCCGTGTTCATATCCAGAATTCCGATATCCCATTTGCCAAGCCGGCCAACCAACCTGACCCCACCCGGAATGGCGACCATTTCGCCATCGATGATTCCGATGTTCCGGCTGTAAAACAGATCCTGCGGACCTCCCAAACTAAAGCTGAAAATGGATGCGCGTTCCTGAAAAAAGAGCCTTTTTTCGGGGAAGAAAAGTGAGTACCGGGTCAGGTTTACCTGTTCGTCGTCGGCTTCAACCTGCGCAAAGTCAGTGTTAACGGTAAAATCGAGGGTCATGTTATTGTTCAGGTTGTATTTCACATCCAGACCGCCGGTTAGTTTTGGGTCGTCGGAGCTCACGTAAACGTCGCCGGTTTCATTCAGTTCGTAATTCCGCGAAATGCCGCCCAGTAAATAGGGTGAAATATAGAGAGGATTGCGTGGTTTAATTTTTTCGAAAACAATGGTTTGACCAAGTGACGGTTTTATTTTTGCATTCTGACCATATTTGGTGTCAATCGCCGGATATGTATCTGTTTCGTTGCAATGACTGATACTCCTGGTAATAATCAGGCCCATTTTAGTAATGTCGTTCACGCTTTGAAACCTCAGACTCGAAAACGGGATTCGCATTTCAACATACCAGGCTTCATTGTCTTTTACAGATTTAACATCCCAGAACGAATTCCACGTAAAATTTTTGCTGTCTTCGTCCGATCCTCCACCACCGGCTGCATCGTTGGCTACTGTGTAATCAATCTTCAATCCAGAAGGCATCGTAAAAAAGGCAAGCGCATTTTCGTTGTCGTTGTAACTGTCGAGCAAAATCCCGAAATAATCTGAATTTTCTGAAGTTTCGTCACGCTTTTTACTTGTTGATACCAGTTTTGAAATATCGTTGTAGTAAAGCTTGGCGCCAATCCATAAGTAATTATTATCGAACGTCATATACACTTCACTCTTTTCTGTTGGTGTGCCATTGTAAACCGGATAATGCATGACCATTGGAAAACTCCCGTTTAATTTCCATGCGGATTCAGATGGAATTCCGTCGAATTCAATCGCACCAGCCAGCGGGGCAATTTTTATCTCCTCCTGTGCAAAAATCTTTGTGTTGAAAATGATTCCTGAAAATAATAGAATATAATACAAACGTTTTTTCATATCGGTTTTTAGTTTTTGTATCGTTGATTTTAGTTATGCTAAAATAGTTTTTCTTTTAAAGAATATGACAGGTGCTTTAAAATACCATTTTATACGTTGAATGACATGAATCAACATTAATCCCAGTAATAGCTGACCAGTGACTTCATGGATTTCCCTGAAATTTATAAACCCGCGTGGCACAGCTTCTGTCCACATAACAATTCCAGAGATTGCCATTAGTAGAAAGATAAAGACTGTAACAATTAGCAGTTTATTTTTCAAATTATGTTCAACTAAAAACATTTTTTTAAACCAGTTCCAGTGTTGAATTATATGAAAAAGCATAAGAGTAAGCCAGAATAAACCAAAATAAACGTGGATGTTTTCCCCGCTATTTTCCCCGGGTCTTTCAAATCTTTCCAAACTTTCTCCTTCAAAACTCCCTCTTTCAAACGAACCTGAAAATCCAGCCGTTGAAATTTCTTTCGCCGGTGCGTTTTGTTCACTTCTAAATTCTTGTTGTCTTTCGCGATGGTCACCGCCGGGTTTAATCAATCCGGTGGCAGCACTTATTCCAAATACGGCTATCATCAATACATTTACAAGGAATTTCGATACGAGTGATTTAATAATAGTTTTCATTTTTTTTCTGTTTTAATGTTGAATACTAACTTTTTCGAATGTTTAGATTGAGAAAATCAGCGGAGTTTTAGCGGAACATTTAAAACAGAGAAAATGTAGAGTGAAATGCAATAAAACCGGGTTGAAATGAAAAGAAATTTTCTCACTCTCCCGCAAACCACTCCCTGAATTCGGTAACTCTGGTGCGGCTGACGAGAATTTTTTCGGGAGTTGTGACTTTCAGATTAATGGATAACCGGTTATTGAACCACAAATCGACATCTTTAACCGCACTTTTTGAAATAATAAACTGCCGGTTTGCCCTGTAAAATTCAGTGGGATTGAGTTTTGAAGCCAGCTCGTCGAGGTTAAAATCGAGATTAAATGTTTTTTCGTCAAAAGTCACTGCAATTACTTTCCCCGAATCGATACAAAAAAAAGCAATTTCTTTTGTAAGCAGCGGAACCATTTTGTTTCCTTTTACCGCTACTAGAAAATGACTTTTGTATGATTTCTCCTGTTTCAGTGAATTGATAAGTTGCTTAATGTCCAACTGAGAGTCGTTTTTTGAGGAAAGCGTTTTTAGTTTTGCCAACGATTTTTCAACAGCTTCTTTTGTAATTGGTTTCAGCAGATAGTCGATGCTGTTAACTTTGAAAGCTTTGATTGCATATTCGTCGTAAGCAGTGGTAAAAATAATTGGGCAGGTGATATTGAAATGTTCAAAAATCTTAAAAGCCGAACCGTCTGCAATGTGAATATCCATAAAAACGAGATCTGGCAGAGTATTGTTTTCCAACCAGTGAACCGATGATTTAATGCTATCGAGAATATTAATTACCTCAATATTTCCGAGTTCTTGCAGTATGCTGATGAGGTGGCGCGCAGCTGGCTTTTCGTCTTCAATAATCAGTGCTTTCATTTAATTACGCTTTAATTAATGGGACTTCCACTTTAAATTCGTGTTCATCTTTAAAAATCTGAATGTCATTTTCGCCGAGCAAACTGAACAGTCTCGACAAATTAGTCAACCCAATTCCGGTGCCATCTTCCGGCGTCAGTTTTTCCTGAATTTTATTTATTACCTGCAAAGTAGCATTTTCGGTTGTGAAAATCCTTATTTCCAATGGGAATTCGTTGCTGATTTCGTTATGTTTCACTGCATTTTCAATCAGGGTTTGAATGGTTAATGGCGGAAGATTGTAAAAACTGAATTCTTTCGAAATCTCGGTTTTTATCTGCAAATTGGTGTCGTACCTCATCTTCAAAAGAAAAACATACGATTCTGTAAATTCAAGTTCTTCTTCAAGTGTAACCAACTGTTTCCGTTTGCTTTGCAACGTATATCGCAGAACCTGAGAAAGGTGATTTACATATTGTTTTGCCAGTTCGGGTGATTCCTCGATAAGGATTTTCAAGGCGGTGAGCGAGTTGAACAGAAAATGCGGACTAACCTGATTTTTAAGCGATTCGAACTGACTTTGAAGACTTTCGCTCCGGAGTTTTTCATTTTCAATTTCGATAATCTGTTGCCTTTGTATCAGGCGGAAAATAAAAACACATACCAAAACAATGGCAGCGCAAAAGAAATTGCGGGATAATAATTCATCGTTGTGCCGGTGCGGATTCATCTTGAAATGGAACAAATCTTTAAATGCCATAAACAGGAAAATGAGGATCGAAACCACTAAAATTGTGGCGATAACGGAGCCAGCTATTTTTTTAAAATTCAGTTTTTTATAAATGTCAAATGGGGTATAGAAAAAGTAGTTCAGGCAAAAAACAACGAATGCAAGAAAAACAGTTGTGAAGAATTCGAATGCTGCAAAAGTTAAAGTCAGTTCATCCTCGTGATGACCTGGGCGTCCTTTTAGAAAAAATTCAGCCATCAGCGAAAAATGAATAGTCAGACTAATTGCAAAAGACAAAAGCAACGAAATCCGGATATATTTTATTGGAATCAGTAAGTTCATCCT
>DATITY010000591.1:0-5168 GCA_035467235.1 Draconibacterium sp.
ACATTGTTCACTTCGAAATAGGGACGGAGCTGTTCTTCATCAAGTGCATATTTTTCGGTTCTGACTTTTTCGGCATAAAACCACCAGTCCCAGCTTTCAATTTTGAAATTTCCACCTTCCCTGTCAACCATTTTCTGCATATCGGCTAATTCTTCTTTTGCCCGTACAATGGCCGGATCAAATACTTTCTGAAGTAAATTGTACACGTTCTCAGGTTTTTTCGCCATCGTATTGTCGAGTACATAAGCCGACCAACTTTCATATCCCAGAATATTTGCCTTTTGCAGCCGCAGATTTACAAACTGGTTGATAACGCCTTTATTATCATTTTCATTGTCGTTATTGCCGCGGTTATACATGGCTTTGTAAATTTTTTCCCGCAGTTCGCGTTTTTCCGAATAAGTAACAAAAGGTATCCAGCTTGGTTTCTGGAGTGTAAACACCCATTTTCCTTCCATACCATCGGCTTTCGCCTGTTCGGCAGCACCGGCCACCACATTTTCGGGCAATCCGGCCAAATCGTCCTGATTATCAATTACAAGTTTAAAACTATTGGTTTCTGCCAGCAGGTTTTTATCGAACTTCAGTTCAAGCAGCGAAAGTTGCTCGTTCACTTTCTTTAGTTCCTCCTTTTTATCTGCCGGAAGATTAGCACCACCCCTGATAAATTGTTTGTATGTTTCTTCCAGTAATCTTGCCTGTTCAGGATTGAGTTGCAAACTTTCTTTTTGATCATACACTGCCTTTACTTTTGCAAACAAGGCTTCGTTAAGCACAATGGCATCGCGGTGTTGTGAAAGTAAGGGCGCAACTTCTTCGGCTATTGAATTTATCGAATCGTTGGTGTTGGCATCTTTTAAATTGAAAAAAACGGTTGAGACCCTTGTAAGCAAATCACCGCTGCGATCAAGCGCTTCGATGGTATTTGAAAAATCGGGTGTTGTGGCGTTGGACACAATTTTCTCAATGTCGGCATTGTGTTGCTTCATTCCCTCCTGAAAAGCGGGGAGATAGTGCGCATTCAGAATTTTGTCAAACGGCGGAACTTCAAAAGGCGCCGTATAGCTTTCGAAAAATGGATTCATTTCCTGAGTTGTTTTTGATGGTTGTTTGCATGAAAATATGATTCCTGCAACAATGGTTAAATAAAATAGTTTTTTCACGATTATTTAATTTTTAATTTCAAGCCGCAAACTTAATCGTTCGGGTTTAAAAAAATACTGATAAACTGTAGGTTTTTTTAAAGTGAATCTAATTAAAAACAGACTGTATTTAATAATCTTGTTAATTTTGAAAACTCAGGTTAAAGCGAATAAAGCGAAATTGAAAATTATACATGTAAAAACATATAAATACCAAATCGATGAAAAACCTAATCTCTGTTTTGCTTCTCATTATCAGCTTTTCAGCTTTTTCCCAATCGCCCGATAAACTCTGGTACAACCAACCTGCCAACCATTTCGAAGAATCGTTGGTTCTTGGCAATGGTACTGCCGGGGCTTCTGTTTTCGGAGGTATTGAATCAGACAAAATTTTTCTGAACGACATTACACTTTGGTCGGGTGGACCGGTTGACCCATACATGAATCCTGAAGCGTACAAAAATATTCCGGCCATTCGCGAGGCGCTGGCCAACGAAGATTACCAGCTTGCCGACCAGTTGCAAAAGAAAATCCAGGGCAAATTCTCCGAATCGTATGCACCACTCGGAACCATGTACCTCAATTTTGCCCATTCAGCAGAAGCAAAAAACTATTACCGCGAACTGGATATTTCAAATGCTGTTTCGAAAGTTACTTTTGAAGTTGAAGGCGTAAAATTCACCCGCGAATATTTTATTTCGAATCCCGACCAGGTGTTTGCTATCAAACTCACCAGCAGCGAAAAAGGGAAGCTCAACTTTGAACTTAAATTCGACAGCCAGTTAAAATACAAAATCAAAACCGGAAATAATGAAATGTCAGCCAGCGGATATGCGCCGGCAGTAGCATTGCCCAGCTATCTGGGCAACAAAGAAAATGCTGTGGTTTTCGACGAAACAAAAGGAACCCGTTTTGCATCAATTTTCTCCATACGAAATACAGGTGGCAAGATGGTTAAAACCGACAGTTCGCTGGTTGTTAAAGGTGCAACTGAAGCTGTGGTTCTGGTTTCAATCGCCACAAGTTTTAACGGGTTCGACAAAGACCCGGTGAAACAGGGAAAAGATTACATGGGAATTGCCGCATCTAATCTAAAAAAAGCTTCAGCCAAATCATTCGAAGCTTTGAAAAAAGCGCATATTGCCGACTATCAGCATTTTTACAAACGGGTTGAATTGCAGCTTGGTGCAACCGCAGCTCCCAACCTGCCTACCAACGAACGTTTAAAACGTTATGGCGAAGGAAAAGAGGACAAAAATCTCGAAATCCTCTATTTTCAATTTGGAAGATATCTGCTGATTGCCAGTTCGCGGACTCCCGGTGTTCCGGCCAACTTGCAAGGACTGTGGAATCCGTACATTCGTCCGCCCTGGAGCAGTAATTACACCATCAACATCAACGCCGAAGAGAATTACTGGGGAGCCGAATCGACCAACCTTTCAGAAATGCATAACTCGTTGCTCACTTTTGTAAACAACCTCTCGAAGACTGGCGAAGTAACTGCCAAAACATTTTTTGGGGTTCAGAAAGGCTGGGCTGCCTGTCACAACTCCGATATCTGGGCGATGAGCAACCCGGTGGGTAATTTTGGCGAAGGCGATCCGGTTTGGGCAAACTGGTACATGGGCGGCACCTGGCTAAGCACCCATTTGTGGGAACATTACGCATTTACGCAGGATAAAGTCTGGCTGAAAAATGAAGGATATCCTGTTTTGAAAGGTGCAGCCGAGTTTTGCCTTGGCTGGCTGGTGGAAGATAAAAACGGAAAACTGATTCCCTCACCTTCAACTTCTCCTGAACAGAGATACATCAACGACAACGGTTACCGCGGTGCAACTTTGTATGGCGGAACTGCCGACCTGGCCATGATTCGCTCGTGTTTTGAAAATACCATCGATGCTGCCAAAGCACTCGAAACTGATGCAGCTTTTGTAAAAGAACTCGAAACTGCACTTGCCCGTTTGCATCCTTACCAGGTAGGGAAAAAAGGGAACCTTCAGGAATGGTATTACGACTGGGAAGACTCTGAACCGCAACACCGTCATCAGTCGCATTTGTTCGGATTGCACCCCGGCAACCACATTACACCAATGAAAACACCTGAACTGGCTGCTGCCTGTGCAAAAACACTCAATATAAAAGGAGATGAAACAACGGGCTGGTCGAAAGGCTGGCGAATCAATCTCTGGGCTAGACTGCTCGATGGAAACAGGGCATATAAAATGATAAGGGAATTGTTGAAATATGTTGACCCCAGTGGTACGGGGACGAACATGAGCAACGGTGGCGGAACTTATCCGAACCTGTTCGATGCTCACCCTCCGTTTCAGATTGACGGCAATTTTGGCGGCTCCGCTGCTTTTGCCGAAATATTGGTTCAATCTTCAGAAGATGAAATCACCCTGTTGCCTGCGCTGCCGGATGTCTGGAAAGAGGGTTCGGTAAAAGGACTTTGTGCCCGCGGCGGATTTGAAATTTCGATGGAATGGAAAGACGGGAAAATTACAAAAGCCACCATTTTAAACAAAACCGGAAATCCGTGCAAAGTTATTTATGCCGGAAAAACGTATGATTTGAAAATCGGAAAAGGAAAAACTGCGGAATTGAAACTATAAATATAAAGTTATGAAGAGAAATATTTTTGTCATTGCATTGTTGTTTCCGGTTATTGGTTTATCTCAAAACAGCCAGAAAACTAATCAGCAAAACGATGTAACCACTCCGTTGCACTTAATGCAACCCGAGTACGAAACACCTTACAACATTCCGACTGCAGAGGGAATTACCAAAGTAACCGACAAAGTTTACAACTATCTCGAAGCTGTAACGCCACCTCAGTTGTTTGATGCTTCGGGAACGGAAATTTCAGACTTTGCCAAAATTAATGCACAAACAAAATTTAAACAGGGCGATTTCAGACTGATTAGTTATGAATGGGGTGTTACTTATGCTGGCATGTTATTGTTAACGCAGACTACAGGCGACAAAAAATATGCAGACTATACTTTTAAAAGGATGGAATTTTTAGCCGAAGTTCGTCCTCAATTTCTGAAACTTGAACAGCAAAATCCGGAAGCCAGGCACGCCATGTATTCGGTGATTCATCCACATGCCCTTGATGATGCGGGTGCGATGTGTGCGGCTATGATTAAAGCTGAGCAGGCCGGAATCGAAACCGACCTCAATCCAATGATTAATAATTTCATCGATTACATCAGCAACAAACAACAACGTTTTGCCGATGGCACATTAGCCCGCAACCGGCCACTACCGAATTCACTTTGGCTCGACGACCTTTTTATGAGTGTGCCGGCACTGGCCCAAATGGGCAAATATTCGGGCCAAACAAAATATTATGACGATGCCATAAAACAGGTACTGCAATTCTCTGACCGGATGTTTAATTACGAAAAAGGATTGTTTATGCACGGCTGGATTCAGGGAATGGAAGAACATCCGCAGTTTCACTGGGCACGTGCAAACGGCTGGGCGGTAATGACGATGGTAGAACTACTTGAAGTGCTGCCTGCTGATTATCCCGGACGCGAGAAGGTGCTCGATTTGTTGAAAAAACACATCCGGGGATTGGCGAATTACCAGTCGCCGCAAGGTTTATGGCACCAGTTAATCGACAAAAACGATTCATACCTCGAAACTTCGGCAACTGCCATTTACACCTATTCAATTGCCCGCGCTATTAACCGCGGATATGTTGATGCACATGTTTATGGCCCGATGGTTTGCCTCTCGTGGAATGCTGTTGCATCGAAAGTAAACGAAAAAGGACAGGTGGAGGGAACCTGTGTGGGAACGGGAATGGGATTCGATCCCGCATTTTATTACTACAGGCCGATCAATGTTTTTGCGGCGCATGGTTACGGGCCGGTTTTACTTGCAGGAGCCGAAATGATTGAACTACTGAAAAAGCATTTTCCGAAAATGAACGACAGCGCAATTCAGTTTTATAAAAACGAGGTAAAAACTGATGGCCCCATCTTCGAGGCCAAATAAGAATTCATCCAAAAA
>DATITY010000592.1:0-3486 GCA_035467235.1 Draconibacterium sp.
CGAAATAGGCAGCGCTTCTGCGGAAAGCCTCTGTAAATGCTTCGACTTTATAAGGTTCATCGATGTAAGCCGGTTGTTGTTCCTGCCACAAATCCTGCCACCAGGATAAATCCACATAATCGGGATTGGGAACCTTTCTGGTGAGGTTAACTACATGGCCTTTATCCCGGAAGAAGTCAGGGTTAAAATGGGTAGGGCAACCATAAGGGTCGGTCAGCGGGTTATAGTTTGCCTTGTTTACAAAGGTTTTGTTTTGCATAAAAGCAGGGATATCGTAGATGTATTTATCCCTGTGGGCTTTGCCCAGGTTCCCTACATTGTTGCGGCACCATCCGCTGTAAGTGTCTTTGTCGGCAGACTGGATAACCAATGTTCCGGAGATTAGGGTTTTCCCGCTGAAGCGGATTTGGAAGCCGGGAAATTCGCGGGTGGATGCCATTGAGTATTTTGCAAACCTTTCGGGGTTTCCCAGGATAGCCGCATTGATTTCGTTGTTTGGCAATTCGATTCCCAGTGCAACATCGCCGGGGATTTCGTCAAAGAAGCAGGCGGGGTTGTACCGGATAATCTTTACAGAAGATTCGGCTTCGATGGCCAGCGGTTTGTTATTGATATAATATCCGAGCATGATTAAATTGATCTGTTGTCAAATGAGAACCTGCTGCTGTGGGCTTCGGTAAATTCAATTTCGATTTCCCAGTGGTCATCCTGACGGTTTATTGTCAACTCGTTGGAATCATCAATTATAATTGGAACGATGATTTTGATTGTACTGCCGATGTAGGGATAAAGAAACCATGCCTGTTTTGAAAGCATGAGGTCGCGGAAGTACTGGATTGTTGCGATACTTTTCCATCCGGAGTTTATTTTCCATTTGTTCTGGCCGGCTTTGTTTGGTGAAACGATGGTTGGCGTGTAAACTGTATCTGTGGATCTCACTGGCCGGTAAGCCTGTGTTCCGGTAACACTGAATGCATCCACTCCAAAGCCGCTGAGATAAACATCATCAATCCCGCCCAGGGAGTTTGCAAACATAAGGAAGTACGGGCGTTCGCAATAGTTCCAGTCAACATGGAACCGGATGGTGTCGGTTTGTGAACCGAGGAAATCAACCGAAACATCGAAGTGATCGATTCGTTTATTGTATGTAGGTTGCAATGCAAGCCCATGCAATGCAGGATTACAGTTGAGTTCATAGAGCGAATCGGGGTTCATTATGATTGAAGTGGTTGCGAATTCTTCGGTTCCGTCGGTGTATTGTGCCCGGATTTTAAACAATGCCTGGTAATTCTGTACCACCATCAGCCAGAGTTTTATGGGTTGGTCTGGATGCACAACGTCACCCCAGGGGCGTGGTGTAAGAAATCTTCTGCTTGCGATGTATTTTGAATAAAATGTTTGGCCCAGTGCTTTCATCATTGCGTTTTGCCTTTGCGGAAGCCCGCCTTTCACCATCTGGAAAACAGTTGAAACGGAAAAGAAATTTTCCACAAGCAATCCCTGGGAATCAATATATCTTTCGCCTGGCTGCACCTGAATATTAAATGCCTGTGTGGGGTGTGCGATGACTTTTGTAACGGCAGGATATTGAAATGAAACCTCCATTGGCTGATCCAGTATCCCTGAAATATCGAATTCTGCGTTTCCCTGTGTATCCGGGATTACTCCTTCGATAAGCGGAGCTCCTTCCAGTTTTCCATCTGCGCTGATTATTTTCAGGAGTATCATATATTCCGAAGCGCCTGATGGAACAGATCCACCGGTGCAGTTAATGATTACCGGGTTTCCGGTGAGCTGTATCGCCCCGCCTGTAACTGTTGCTGTTATTGCCATTGGTTATAAACCTTTTGTTTGTTTGATTTGGATGTATTTTTCTCTTTCCCTCTCGATGGTTTCCACTGCCACGGTTGGCCTGTATGACATGAATAGTTTGATTGCCTTTGTAAGTTCGGCGTTGATGTCGTTTTGGTTTCTGGCATCATCCGCTTTTTGCTGATTTGTTTCCGGGAACGATGGCGGTATGTAAACCCTTTGTTGTGTTGCAAACCCTCCGGAAGAGAGAACAGGCATTGCAGCCTGGCTGAGTGAAATCTTTCGTGTTCTCATTTTCTCAAAAACATCGGTAATGTATTTTACCTGCGGGTTTTTGAGCATTTCCTTTGAAACCACATATTCGCTTTTATGCACAATCCCTGCGGGTTCGTCTTTATCTCCGGGAGGTGTGTAACCACCTTTGGAAAAGCCAACACTTTCAGTAGGTTTTGAGAAAGCCTTTACCGTTTGTGCCAGTGCAAGGGCAGTTTGTGCAGCGCCAACGGCGGTGTTCATGGTGATGAACGGCTGGCCGGCAGTTAATGGAGCCATTGCAAGCGCCTTGGCGTTTGCCTTTGCCACGTTCACCCATATTTCAGCAATGGCCAATCCCTGCCCAAAGGCGAACAATGCTTTACCCAAAGCAGTTTCCTGGTCAACGATTCCTGACAGTGCAGAAACAAACGACTGAGCGGCTTCAATTCGTTGTTCGCGTTGCATCCATTCAGCATCCACCATATCCAGTTTTAACTGAAGCATGGCGTCGTTGTATTTTTTCTCGGCTGCCAGCATAGCGGCGTGGTTATTGGCTGCAAGGTCAAGTTCGCTGAGATATTGAGCATTGACAAGTGCTGCCCTGGCGTTGAATGATGCCTGCATTTCTTCGAGCGGTGCAAACTCGTTGTCGAAAGGAGTTGTGGCGTTGACCATGTTTTCAAGGTCGGCAATGTTCCTGCCTGCTTTCAGGTCACGCATTTTTTGCTGGTGTGCCTTTTCCTTTTCCTCGATGGTTGCATTGAGCGCATCATTGATGGCTTGTTCCTTTTCAGTGAGTGTAACCTTGTCAATTAGCCTTTTTTCAAGCGCTGTTTTTTCATCTTCCCACCGGTTGATTTCTTCCTGTTCCTGCCTGGCAAATTCATCACGGATGTTTTCGATTTTGGCAGCGGCCAGCTCCTGTTCGGCTTTGAGTTGCAAATCACGGAGTTTGATATCCACTGCCACCTGCAATTCAAGTGCTTTATTAATCGCTTCCTGGTATTCTTTTGAACCGGCGTTGTATATTTTGAGTTTATCGGAAAGGAATTTCAGTTCGCTTTTGAGCATCCGGTCATTGTATTCATCTTCGGTGGTTTCACCTTTCAGGAAATCCTGACGTATCAATGCCTGTTTTTTATTAAATGCAGCTTCAAGGATTTCGATTTGTTCAGTGATTATATCGTCAGAATTCCATTTTGGTTTATTCAATTTAGCTTCAACTTTGGCTATTTTTTCCTGAATACGGATGTAATCCTTACCGCCAAAAACGGCATTATCGAGGGCGAGTTTGTATTTGGCCAGTTTCTCATTCATCATCACGATAGATTCAGAACCGATTTTGTCACCCGCATTTTCAGCGTTGGTTATTTCGAAAAGTTGTTTTGCGGTTTGTTTTGTCTGAATCATTGTGCTGTT
>DATITY010000593.1:0-9646 GCA_035467235.1 Draconibacterium sp.
AAACTGGTTGCCCTTACTGGTAAAGCCGGAACCGGAAAAACTTTGCTCGCGCTTGCCGCTGCCATTGAACAAAATCGTCTTTACGAAACAATTTTACTGGCGCGTCCAATTGTAGCGTTAAGTAACCGCGATATCGGGTATTTACCCGGCGATGCGTCAGAAAAAATCAGTCCGTACATGCAGCCACTTTTCGATAACCTGGCAGTAATAAAGCACTCATTTAATCCACGAAGTAATGAATACCAGCTCATTGAGGACATGTTGAAGGAAGAAAGACTAAACATTACACCTCTTGCATTTATCCGGGGTCGGAGTTTATCGAATGCATTTTTCATTATCGACGAGGCTCAAAATCTTACACCGCACGAAATAAAAACCATTATTACCCGTGCCGGTGAGGGAACAAAAATGGTTTTCACCGGTGATTTACAGCAAATCGACTCACCATACCTAGACATGAAATCGAACGGCTTGGCATTCATGACCGATCGCATGCGAAATCAGGATTTATTTGCCCACATAAACCTGGTAAAAGGCGAGCGTAGCTATCTCGCCGAACTGGCCAGCAACCTGCTATAATTAAACAATTTGCCATAAGCAGCTTTTTTCTACCTTTGCAACCTGTTTAGAATCATTCAGAATAGTGAAGATGGATTACAAAGGGAAGAAAGCCGCTTTTTATACGCTGGGATGCAAACTCAATTTTTCTGAAACCTCCACCATTGCAGGTTCATTTAAGGAAGTTGGGTTTGAAAGGGTTGAGTTTGAGGAAAAAGCTGATGTTTACGTAATTAACACCTGCTCTGTAACCAATCAGGGCGATAAGGAAAGCAGAAATATTATTCGCAGGGTAGTTAAAAATAATCCCGAAGCAATGGTAATTGTTGTGGGTTGCTACTCGCAGTTAAAACCAGAAGAAGTTGGTCATATTGAAGGCGTTGACTTGGTTTTGGGAACCCAGGAAAAATTTCTAATACCGGCATACCTTGGAAATCTTGAAAAAAAGACAACCACCGAAATAAAAACCACTCGTTTAGCAGATATTAAAAGCTATCATAAAGCTTTTTCGTGGGGCGATCGTACCCGCAGTTTTCTCAAAATTCAGGACGGTTGCGACTATTACTGCTCGTTTTGCACCATTCCTTTTGCCCGTGGAAAAAGCAGAAACGACAACATCCAAAATACAGCCGCCGAAGCAAAAAAGGCAGTTGACAAAGGTTTTAAGGAAGTGATTCTGACAGGGGTGAATATTGGGGATTTTGGAAAAACCACCGGTGAGAATTTTCTGGAGTTATTGAAAGCCCTTGAAAATGTGGAAGGATTGCAACGGCTTCGTTTAGGCTCAATCGAACCCAATTTGCTGAAGGACGAAATTATTCAGCTGGTTGCAAATTCAAAAGTGATCATGCCTCATTTTCATATTCCTTTGCAAGCGGGGTCGGACGAAGTTTTATCGCTGATGAAACGCAAATATTCCACTGACTTGTTTGAAAAACGTGTCCACCGCATCCGCGAGATTGTGCCGCACGCATTTATTGGAGTCGATGTAATTGCAGGCACCAATGGCGAAACCGAGGAACTTTTTCAGGAATCGTACGATTTTATCAACGGGCTCGAGATATCTCAGCTTCATGCGTTTACCTATTCAGAGCGCAGCGGAACTCAGGCGTTAAAAATACCGTGGAAAGTGGAATTTGAAGACCGCAAACGGAGAACTCAGATGTATATCAATCTTTCGGAGAAAAAACTTCGGGCGTTTTACGAAAAACAGTTGGGAAGTCAGCAAACTGTTCTTTTTGAAGAGCAAATCAAAAAAGTAAAAATGGTTGGTTTTACCGAAAACTATATCAAAGTTGAAACTCACCACGACGAAACGCTGGTGAATCAAATGAAAAAAGTGACATTGAAATCGATTCTGCCAAATGGAAACGTGGCGGTTGAGTTTGCAGGATAATTTTATCTATTTTTACCTCTAACTTTCAACAAAATGGATTACAAAAACCTTTGTTTTCAGGTTCAGGAAATAGCCCGCGAAACAGGCAGTTTTATTCGGGAAGAAGGCAAAAAAATTACGGACAGCGATATCAAATTTAAAGGCATTACAAGTCTTGTAACTTATGTTGATAAAACTGCAGAGGCACGAATTGTTGATGCCTTAAAAAAACTGATTCCCCACTCTGGTTTTGTTGCCGAAGAAGGAACTGCCGGTTCAAACAACGAAAAATATACCTGGATAATTGATCCACTTGACGGAACTACCAACTTTATTCATGGAATTGCGCCACATTCAGTAAGTATTGCACTAAAAGAAAACGACAAAATTGTGTTGGGTGTGGTTTACGAAGTAAAGCTCGATGAGATGTTTTACGCATGGAAAGACAGTACTGCATATTTAAACGGGCAGGAAATAAAGGTTTCGACAAATTCAAAATCTGAAAATGCATTGATTGCCACAGGATTCCCATATTACGATTTCGATCGGGTTGATGATTATATTGCAGCAATGAAAATACTGATGAAAAACACCCGCGGACTCAGGCGGCTTGGTTCGGCAGCAGTCGATTTGGCTTATGTTGCAGCAGGCCGTTTCGACGCGTTTTATGAACATGCACTGCACGCCTGGGATGTGGCTGCTGGAGCTTTCATAATTCAGCAGTCAGGCGGGAAAGTAACCGATTTTAATGGTGGTGAAAACTGGCTGTTTGGTGGCGAAATTATTGCAGCAAGCAACAACTATTTCGATGAATTTTACCAAATTATCCATCGTCATTTGGGAAGTAAATAATCCATTTTTGCACAATTAAGTAGGCATTTTTTGTCATTATTGCATTTTAAAATATGCACTTTTAAATAATTACATTTTAAAAAATGCAATTTAACTCATTAAATTAGACGAATTTGTAACTTGCATAAAACTTGAATAACATGGCAGAAAAGGAAATTGCTTTATTACAGGAACAAATTGAAAGGCTCCACGAGAAAAAATTTGATTTGGAAGCCTGGAAAAATCACACCATTATTTTTTTAGAGCGAATTTTTGGTAAAGACAGTTCGAAACTGAAAATGATTAAAGATCTGGGCTACGACTATTCAAGCTGGAACCTGCGTGACACAGCAGCAGCCGGAAAAAGCAGTGATAAAGATCCGGTGTTATTGCAGGCAGAAGAGATATTAAACGCCACTATTGCTGAACTCACAAACCTGGGACTCCCACATGAAAAAAAAGAAAAAGAAAAAATCTGGGAATTACTTGAGGATGATTTGACAGGCAAGGATTTAAAAAAACTGGAAATCCTAATTAAGTCGGATGATTCTGACAGAAATGAAAAAATAACCTCGATCCTTGAAGAGCTGGGAAAAGAAAGACTGTCTTCAATAATACTTAAATTGTTAACCGATTAGTTTTCATGTCCAAACCCACCAAAATAGCCATTGTCATTTTGAACTGGAACGGTGAAAAGTTGTTCGATACTTTTTTACCTTCCGTAATTCAACATTCCAAAGGCGAAAACATCGAAATTAAAATTGCCGACAATGGCTCTACCGACAAGTCTGTTGAACACCTTAAAAAGTTTTATCCTTCGATAAAAATTATCGATTTAGAAACAAACTACGGATTTGCAGAAGGCTACAATCAGGCACTTAAAAAGGTAGATGCAGATTACGTGATTTTGTTGAATTCTGATGTTCAGGTTACAGAAAACTGGATTAAACCGTGTATTGGACTATTTGAAGCCGATGAAAAACTGGCTGCAATACAACCCAAAATATTAAGTTATAACGAGCCAGTTAAATTTGAATATGCAGGAGCAGCAGGTGGTTTTATCGACAAGTTCGGATACCCTTTTTGCCGGGGCAGAATATTGAACCGCGTTGAGGAAGATTTGGGCCAGTACAACCAACTCTCGCAGATTTTTTGGGCAACAGGTGCATGTATATTTTTGAGGTCCAGTGTATTTAAAACTGCCGGTGGTTTTGATGGAGATTTTTGGGCACACATGGAGGAGATTGATTTGTGCTGGCGATTAAAAAACCAGGGATATAAAATTGTCTACGAGCCGAAAAGTGTTGTTTATCATTTGGGTGGAGGGACTTTGTCATACGGTAGTCCAAAAAAAGTCTATCTGAATTTCAGAAATAACCTGTACATGTTATTCAAAAATCTCCCGCGCCACCAGTTCACAAGAATATTTTTTGCGCGAATGGTTTTGGATGGTGTTGCAGCAGTCAAGTTTATTCTGGGTTTTAATTTCAGGGAATTTTGGGCGGTTATCAAGGCACATGCTTCGTTTTACCGTAATATTGGAAAATTAATTCGAAAAAGGAAAGAGACTCAAAAACTGGTAATTGTAAAAAATCATCCTGAAGTTTATCCAAAAAGTATCATGTGGAAGTTCTTTATTCAGAAAAAACGAAAGTTTTCTGATTTGAATTTTAATCCTATAAACTGAAATCCGGTTTGGCTAAAATCGAAAATTGGAAAAGCAATGCAAAAATTAACATTCGAAGAAAATATTTACACCTATCATATTGATTTTGTGGGTCATGTAAACAATATTAACTATATCACATGGATGGAAAACGGGCGGGTAAAACTGTTTGAAGCCATGGGAATTTCGATTTTTGAAATGCTTCACACCAATAATATACTGCCAATAATTACTGAAACATTTATCCAGTATAAACGTCCGCTTTTCTTAAATAACAAGGTAAATATCGAATGTTGGGTTTCGCAGCTCAATAATGCCTCTGCTATTTTGCAATTCAGGTTTTACAACGAAAACCTTGAATTGTGCACCACCGGCCATCAGAAAGGCTCTTTCATTGATAGCAAAACGATGCGACCAGTGCGACTAAACGAGAGACTAAGAGCCAACTTTGAAAAATTTCTGATTCCGGGTTAACCATTATTCAAAATTCTGGTTTACATTTGACCCGATATTTTGCAATGGGGTGTCCCGATAAACCGGGACTGAGATTATACTCAATGAACCTGATCTGGGTAATGCCGGCGTAGGGAGTGCTAAAGGAACTTTTCCTGCCTCATTGGTTAGTTCTAACCAATAATTTCTTGAAAATGAAAAAGTGTTTTTTTGGACTGCTTTTGCAGATGTTTGTATTTGCTGCATTTGGGCAGATTAAACTTTCGGGTGTGGTGTTGGGAAACAACGAACCACTTGCCGGAGCAAGTGTTGTTTTATCCAACACGATGTATGGGGTGTCAACTTTGAGTGATGGAAAATTTGAATTCAAAAATTTAAAACCAGGTGATTATATAGTTAAAGTTTCATTTATCGGTTTTGAAACCTCTGAAATAAAGGTAAGTTTAAAATCAGATCAGCAAATTTCAGTCGAATTAAATCCCGGCTTTGTTATGACTGATGAAATACTGATTTCGGCTTCGGTTGCAAAAAGTAAGACTCCGATGGCTTACAACAATATTTCGGGTGAAGATTTGGAAAAACAAAATATGGGACAGGATATTCCGTACCTGCTGCAATTAACACCTTCTTTTGTAGCAACTTCCGATGCCGGCAGCGGAATCGGGTACACCAACTTCAGGATTCGCGGTACTGATATGAACCGCATTAACGTGGGAATTAACGGAATTCCATTGAACGATGCCGAATCGCATGGAACGTGGTTTGTCGATCAGCCCGACCTTGCCTCATCCATCGAAAATGTGCAGGTTCAGCGGGGTGCAGGAACTTCTGTAAATGGGGCTGCGGCTTTTGGGGCAACAATAAATATGCAAACCAGCACTTTTAAATCCGACGCTTACGCTGAATATAAAACAGCTTTTGGCACATTCAACACATTTAAAAATACTGTTTTGGCGGGAACCGGATTAATCAACGACAAATTTACGGTTGACGCCCGGTTGTCGAAAGTAAATTCTGATGGTTACATTGATCGGGCCAGCGCCGACTTAAAATCTTTCTATGTTTCATCAGGATTTTATTCCGGAAACACCATTTTGAAAGCCATTATTTTTTCGGGTTATGAGAAAACCTATCAGGCCTGGAATGGAGTTCCGTCTGAACTTTTGAAAACAAACCGAACGTACAACAGCGCCGGAGAATATACCGATGAAAATGGAGTGGTTAACTATTACGATAATCAGGTTGACGATTACCAGCAAGATCATTTTCAACTTCATTTTTCGCATAGTTTTAATTCAGATCTCAGTATCAATGCTTCGACTCACTATACACACGGCAGTGGTTTTTACGAAAACTATGAAGAAGATGAAACTCTTGGTGACTACCAAATTCCCCCTGTTTTGATTGGTTCTGAAACTGTTGAAACATCGGACATTATCAACCAAAAATGGCTTGATAACGATTTTTACGGAATTGTTTATTCTCTGAATTATGAAAAAGATAAAACCGATTTTACATTTGGCGGCGGATACAATATTTATGATGGTGATCATTTTGGAAAAATAATATGGGCACAGTACTTAGGAAATGTAAAACCAAATCACGACTGGTATCGCAGCAACGGACTAAAAAAAGATTTCAATGTTTTTATAAAATACAACTACCGGTTGTCTGAAAAAATAAACCTGTTTACCGACCTTCAATACCGAAATATTAATTACAATATTGACGGAATCGATGACGATTTGCGCGACATTACACAGGAACACAAATTCAATTTTTTCAATCCGAAATTTGGAGTTTTTTATGCACCTGAACAAAATCAGCAAATCTATCTTTCTTTGGCAGTTGCAAACCGCGAACCCAACAGGAGTAATTATGTTGATAGCGATCCTGTCGGCAAACAGCCGGTTCACGAAACATTGCGCGACTGGGAACTGGGATACAATTACAAATCTTCAGCATTTTCATTTTCGGCCAATTACTATTATATGTGTTACAAAAACCAACTGGTTTTAACAGGAGAAATCAACGATGTGGGTGCACCAATCATGGTGAATGTAGATAAAAGTTTCCGCACCGGAATTGAACTGCAGGCAGGTGTAAAAATTACTCCCACCCTGCACTGGCATGGAAACACGACTCTCAGTATAAATAAAGTGAAAGATTTTATTGAATATGTTGACAACTGGGATACATGGGATCAGGAATCTTATGAACTGGGAACAACTGATCTGGCTTTTTCACCGAATGTTACTGCAAACAGCAGGTTTACATTCTCCCCGGCAAACAAGTTGGAATTCAACTTTATTTCATCGTACGTAGGAAAGCAATATATTGACAACACGTCGAATGATGATCGTGCTTTGGATGCATGGTTTGTAAATAATATGAATGTGGAATATAACTTTAATACAAAACTGTTTGAAAATATTACCCTTCGGTTAATGGTAAACAATTTATTTAACGAGAAATTTGAATCGAATGCCTGGGTGTATTCTTATATTTATGAAGGTGAACGAGCCAAAATGGACGGCTACTTTCCGCAGGCAGGAACACATTTTATGTTTGGCGTTAATTTTACGTTCTGAATATTTCAAATGGGATTCCATTTGAATAGAAAAGATGGAATCCAATTCAGAGTTGAATTCTGATACCCTCATGTTTTGCCAACTCAATAACAGGAGAAACATCATCCGTTTCAAAGCGCTTTGTACCAATGGCAATTGGTTCAATTCTAAAATCGTTTCTGAATTTTGGCGACCATGGTTTCGATAATATTACATCATCATTGGTGTCAAATACATCGCCTACAAGCAACACATCGATATCGCTTTCAGGGGTTGCTTCATTTCTTGCATGGCTTCCATATAAATAAGCAAATTGAATAATAATGCCTCCTGCATTAAGATTTTTTATGTATTGCCTGATGATATTTATAATCTCACTTTGAACCATTTTAATAAATCTTCAGTTTCATTTAAATAATCAACAACTAATTTTTGTTGAGGCGCTTCCGGCAAATACTCCGGGTATCTTCCCTCAAGTTGATATTTCATTAAAATCTGAATGATCAATAGTTTATCTTCCGGCAATTCAATATTAGCCAATTTTGAAAGATAGAACAGATCATGCGATTTAGGAGGAATTTCCTTTGTTTCTTTGACTACGAATGCTTTTACAATTTTCTCAATACATAAATGAAAAAAACAAACCATGAATATATCGTCTGTTTTCAATTAATATGCTGGCAGTTTCAAGATCATCCATTGCACTATTCTGCCAATATTCTATTTGTTTTGGAACATTAATCATAAAAGAAATCTTATTGCACCAAGTTTAAGAAATTATAAAAGGATCTTTCCCTATTATTCCAGAATTACTTTCCCCTCAATTTCAACAAGAAGGTCTTTCCGGCAAATATCGGCAAGGATATAAACTACAGGAAGATTGCCAAAATGAGTTCTGAATGTTTTTTTTATAGCTGAAAAATCATGCTTGTATTTGATATATACCCGGGCATGGCCATACTTGGGTACCAAATCTCCGTTCGAGATTTTGGAAAGTATTTTATCTGAATACAACTGTTTAATGTTATCAATAGTGACT
Source organism: Draconibacterium sp. (assembly GCA_035467235.1). GTDB lineage: Bacteria > Bacteroidota > Bacteroidia > Bacteroidales > Prolixibacteraceae > Draconibacterium. The sequence goes on from DATITY010000593.1 coordinate 8,493, forward strand.
TCGGTTTGTACCGCTGGATCTCCTGCACCAACCGTCTGCTCCCCTCGAATGGAAGCTGTTCCGGAAACAAATATGATTTTCTTGCCAAACAATTCAAGAAAGCGCGCCCGTTCGAATTTCGGGGTTGATTTCAATACACATTCATCACCAATCAATACTTCTTTACTATATGTGTGTGCTGCTATTTGCTCCGGATTATCGATGGGCGAACTTATCAATCTGTCTGACTGAATAGCGATAAACTCGATTATAATTCCACCCTGGTTCATTCCGATACCTGTCGCTGAAGGGTAACCTTTTTCCTGAAACGAACTGCCGTAAATACCTGAACGTACATTGTTAAATTCCTGGTAACGCTGCTTTTCGCCATCAAAACCTAAAATATTTTCAATATAATTCCATTGCCTTACTATTGAATTTATTGGAAAATCAACCGAATCAAAAATTGTAGTCAGTTGTGAAAAAGCATTTTCAGAATTCACCCTGCAATTTTCGCTTTCGTATGATTGAACGTTGCCAATCAAAATTCTGCTTTCTTCCTGCTGAAACAGAACTGCCCCGTTTTCTCCCTTGGAAACAAAGGTAGTTATCCAAAAATCAGGATTATAAAAACAGGCTTCCACAATCAGTTTGCCTGTGATTGGTGGCTGTGCCAATACGCTTAACAGGATTTCATCGGTAAAAACGGCATAAACTTCCCTGTGAATTATTTGCTGAAAACGAATGTATTCATCTTTGGAATTTGTATTGATAAAGAAATTAAGCTTAAAAACTTTCTTCCCCGAATTAATATTATTTAGCTGCGATATACAGTTTTGCAACTCCTCTGTGAAAGTTCCGCAAACTTTTACAGGTTTAATATAAATGCGATCGCCGTTTAAAAAGTACATCTAACAGGATTAAGAAAGGTGCAAATATGGCAGGAATTTTTCAGAATACCCAATTCAGAAAGATCCAGCAAACAATCAATAATTTCCTTCTGTTTTTGCCCCATTTAAAACGGCTTCCGTCGAACCAACTCCCAACCGATCGGCGCCCTGCTGCAGAAATGCCACAGCATCTTCCCAGGTACGGATTCCGCCCGATGGTTTTACCATCATTCTGTCGCCAACAGTTTTTATCATTACATCTACTATTTCCGGTGTTGCTTTTCC
>DATITY010000594.1:0-8246 GCA_035467235.1 Draconibacterium sp.
TGGGGACTTGGCCATTTGGTGATGTTTCATTTTTTGGCATTCTTCCCGGGAGCTTTGGTACTTGGCATAATAACCGGAATATTTTTTAACTGGATTATTAAATCCAACACTCAGGTTAATTTTTGAATCGGGGATTAAATGATTATTATCTGTTTTCAACAGTTTGTAACATCAAAAAAAACATCGGTTATGAAAGAACATATTTTGAAAAAAACAAGCACATATTTAATTCTGACTGGCGTTTGCGTTGGTATTATTTTAATTGAGGTACTGGTAATAACTATTTTTGATAAAATGAACAAGGGAGAATTTGTAAACGATACAATTGCAGAAGGAGTGCTGTTTTTTATTTGTTTTCCCGGAATTATGGTTGGTTTAACCGGTGCAATAATTTGTTCAGTTCGAAATAAATTAAAGGGTAAAAAGCAATGAAAAAAGAAACTGTTTGGCGTCGGTTACTGATATTTACAAGCGGAATTGCTTTTTTGGTGATTCCACTTTTGATTTGGATCTTGATTTTGGTAAAAAAAGATACTACCGGAATTTCAGCAGAGGAAGATATTTGCGTAACTCATGTCGGATTATTTGCAGTTACTCAAATATTTATTTTTTCCGCATTGATCAGGACAAGCAAAGGGCTTCTGATTGCTTCATGAATTGTATTAGTGTTATCCGGTTTGTTATATCTGCATATGGCATTTGCTTTTATTTTTACAGAAGTACATAATATGGGAATACTTTTTTTTATATCTGCAGGGTGTAATTTTGTTGTAGGACTGTTAGCAATGATTTTACGACTATCTTGGCAAAACAAGCAACCCGCCGGGCTAATATGATTTTGTTGTAAATTCTACACTGCTTTCTTGTGTTTGAACTTTGAATTCTGAACTCTAAACTAAAACCTCGGCATCATCTCAATCAACTTGCCGTCGGCAGTTTGGTAATGCCCCATTAAATTGGCGGTTAAGCAGGAATGCACCGGAATGATTTCAACCAAATCGCCCACATTGAAATTTTTAAACTGGTTTTGGGCTACTTTTAAAATGCCATGCTCCTGTGAGAGTTTCGAGAGATAATTCATCTGGTCAAGCATTACTTTTTCGCCGTCTTTTGTTATGATAATCCGGCCAAACATCTTTTTACCATCCGTGTTTTTTATTTCATCCTTCGAAAAATGAACAGCACCCCCGTGGATTACAATTTCGTTGCGCGAGAGATGTTTTGAAACAACCGGACAAACCATTTTAACCGCGATATCGTCGAATGAACAAACGCCCAGGTTTTGCTGCATCAGATCGTAAAAGACAAAATTTCCCGGACGGATTTCATCAACGCCGTTAAAATTGGTGCAAAGTGTTGCGGCTGGCGTGTCGCCCATGCTAATTTCAATATTGGGAAAAGTATGTATATATCTGTTTTTTAACGATTTTAGTTTTAAAAGTGAATCGAAGTGGCGGTTAAAAATCTCATCGGTCGAATGGGCGCTGTAAGTCAGTCCGTTGTGTGTCAGAAATCCTTTAAAAAGTAGTTTTTTATTTGCTGATATCTGGTTTATAACCGACTCAATTTCTTCGAAATTCACCGCTTCGATTCCGGTGCGATTATAACCGGTATCGATTTTTATCCAAACACCAACCGGATGTAAAATTTGTTTTGCTAAAAATGTTGCTGCTTCTGTGTTTTCAACCAAAACCTGAAGTTTGATACTGGCGGCCAAACGATTGATATTTTTGATTTCAAGCACATTAACCGGGAAGGCAACTGTGATATCTTTCCATCCGTTTGCAGCAAAATATTCGGCCATTTGCACCGATGACACCGTAATTGCTTCAACGCCAAAAAGTTTAAACCATTCGCCAATTTTGGCTGACTGGTGCGTTTTAAAATGAGGACGGAAACGCAAGTTGTGTTCGGCAGCTTTTTTTGCCATCCTTTCAATATTCCGCAAGCAAACATTTTTGTCAACAACCAAAGTCGGACGAATTATTTCATTCATTACAGCGCAATTTAAAGCAGGTCTTTTATTTGTTTTGAAAGTGTATTCCGCGTTTCCATTAATTTTTCGGAAATACCGGTTTTGTAAAGATGGGGACTAATAAACCGTTTGTGTTCATCAGGCAATAAACTTGCTCTTTCTTCAAGAAATTTGTGGATTTCCAAAGGCGACTCTTTTTTTAGAACAATTTCACCATCGGAAACAACTTCATTTAAAAGCCTTTCAAAGGATAAACCATTCACTTTTGTGTTTAATTCGGGATAAATGGGATGATAAATCACATTGATTTCATCAGGTCTTTCGGTTTCAAGTGCAATGGCATCGCGGTAAAATTTGCCGTTATTGTCGAAAAACCGGTAAACTTGTTTTTTTGCAGGGAGTGTATTTTTTTCTATGTTTTCAGAAAATTTCATTTTTGGCAAACCATCAATTTCTGTTAGTTTGTAAACTCCGTCGAGCGCTGCATCATTTTTACCGGTAACCAGTTCAGTCCCTATTCCAAATGCATCGATTGCCGCATCCTGATCTTTTAAAAGTGTTTTTATTACATGTTCGTTCAGTTGATTTGAGGCAATTATTTTTACGTAATTCAATCCGGCATCATCCAGTTGTTTTCGTGCCTTTTTACTGAGGTATCCCAAATCTCCGCTGTCCAATCTGATAGCTTTTAAATGGTGCCCGCTTTCTTCCATTTCCCTGGCAACAATTATCGCATTCGGAACGCCGGATTTTAAAGTATCATATGAGTCAACCAGCAAAACAGTATTTTCGGGATGGACTTTAGCATAAGCGCGAAAAGCTTCAAGCTCTGTGTCGAAACTTTGTATCCAGCTATGCGCCTGAGTACCCGAGACCGGAATGCCAAAAAGTTTTCCTGCCAGAACATTCGAAGTTGAAGTTGCTCCGCCAATGCAGGCAGCCCTACTGGCATGTATAGCACCAAAACCCTGCGCACGCCGCAATCCAAAATCCGAAAAAATATGTTTCCCGGCAACCAGTTTTATCCGGAATGCTTTTGTAGCAATCAGCGATTCGAAATTGATAATATTCAGCAACAGGCTTTCTATTAACTGGCACTCAATAATGTTCCCGTCAACTCGTAAAACAGGTTCGTTTGGAAAAACAATTTCACCCTCCGTAACACTCAGAATATTTCCCGAAAATCTGAAGTTTTTCAAATAAGTTAAAAACTCAGGTTTGAATCCCTGTTCTTTTAAATATTGAATATCTGATTCGCTGTATGTGAAATGGGAGAGTAGCTCCAGAAAATCATCGAGACCTGCGAAAACGGTGAAACCACCGTTAAAAGGATTTGTTCTGAAGAAATAATTAAAGGATGCCTGCTGATCTTTTTTACCATAATAAAAATAACCCTGAGCCATTGTCAACTCGTAGAAATCGGTGTAAAGCCCTATCTGTTCTTTAATTACTGACATTCCTAAAGTATGATTTGTAATTTGTTAAGAGTTTAAAGTTAACGAAGAATTGCGATGAAAATTAAATATTTCAAAATTTTCTGAAGTGATTATAAAAATGGTTTATGATGCATGTAAAAAATACAATGTGGCAAAATCTCAATGACAACCGGATATGGACTTTCGCAGGTCAATAAATTTTATGCAATAAAGACTTTTAAAACAGGAAACCTGTAAAGTCCCGGCTGCTAAATAAAAAAGCCAGATTAACTGAATAAACCGGCTTTCTGTATGATTGAATTTTAAGTCCTAACTTACAACGTCTTCTTCCAAAACATTGATTTGCGGGTCAACTAAGATACGACCGCAATATTCGCAAACAATAATTTTTTTACGATTGGCAATGTCCATTTGTCTTTGAGGCGGAATTTTATTGAAGCATCCACCACAGGCATCGCGTTGAATGGTAACAACAGCCAAACCGTTGCGGGCATTTTTTCTGATTCGTTTAAAGGCAGTTAACAAACGCGGCTCAATAAAAGCTTCAATTTTTTCCGATTTCGATTTTAATCTTTCCTCTTCAATTTTGGTTTCTTCCTGAATTTCCTGGAGTTCTGCTTTTTTACGTTCCAAATCTTCCTGCCTTTCAGCCAGCAATTGTTTCGAAGTAGCAATATTTTCTTCCTTTTCCTTCATTTCGATTGTAAACTCGCGGATTCTTTTTTCCGAAAGTTCAATTTCGAGATTCTGAAACTCAATTTCCTTCGATAAGGAATCGAATTCGCGGTTGTTACGCACGTTATTTTGCTGCTCTGTATATTTTGCAATTAACGCCTGCGAATCTTTAATCGCAATACGTTTGTTATTTGTTGCAGTATCCAGATTTTTAATTTCATGGTCGAGATTGATAAGCCTTGTTTTTAAACCGGCAATTTCATCTTCCAAATCCTGAACTTCCAAAGGAAGCTCTCCCCTGAGTACCTTGATTTTATCAACTTCCGAAACTACAGTTTGCAGTTCGTGCAAAGCCCGAAGCTTTAGTTCAACAGATATGTCTTTCTCGTCTTGCTTTGAATATGGTGTGTTCATCGCTTAAATATTTAATTTTTCACTACTATAATCAGAAATAAAAAACCGGGTTTGTACCCACCTCTGATAAATGGACTGCAAATTTAGGGAATTTTTTCGTAAGTAACTCATAAAAAAGTTCTTTAGTGAATTGTTCGCTTTCAAAATGTCCTATGTCAGCAATCACAATCTTGTTTTCAGCATCAAAAAACTGGTGATATTTAAAATCGCCCGACACAAAAAAGTCAGCCCCGGCGGCAATTGCAGCGTTTAAAAGAAATGATCCTGAACCTCCGCAAACGGCTACTTTTTCTGTTGGTTTTTCTTTTAAAGCGGTGTGTTTTATTACTCCAGTGTTAAATGTGGCTTTCAATTGTTTCAGAAATTCTTCCCCTGATTTTGGTTCCGAAAGCGTTCCAATCATTCCCATCCCAATTTTTTCTGATTTATTTTCGAGCGGATAAATATCATAGGCAACTTCTTCGTAAGGATGCGATTTCAAAAGTGCTTCAATAATTCTTCCCTGTAAACAGGCAGGGAAAATAGTTTCAAACCTGATTTCTTTTTCAGCATGAATTTCACCTTTTTTACCTACAAAAGGGTTTGAATTTTCATTTCCCCTGAAACTTCCAAATCCTTCGGCAATAAAACCGCAACTATCGTAATTTCCAATATTTCCGGCGCCTGCATTAAAAACTGCTTCACGCACCTGACTGGCATTTTCAACAGGAATAAAAGTTACCAGCTTTTTTAATTGTTCAGCGGCAGGCTGTAATATTTTGCAGTTTTGCAGCCCGAGTTTTTCGCATATTTTGCGATTTACACCACCATCAACACTGTCGAGATTGGTATGAGCCGCGTAAATGGCGATGTCGTTTTTTATGGCTCTTATTAATGTGCGTTCCACGTAATTTTTACCGGTTATTTTTTTTAATCCCGAAAAAATAACAGGGTGGTGGGCAACAATTAGCTGTGCCTTTTTTTGAATGGCTTCTTCAACCACTTTTTCAGTAACATCCAGTGTAATTAATACCGACGTAATTTCGGTATTTACATCACCGGTTATTAACCCGGCATTGTCATAAGATTCCTGAAGGCTTAGCGGCGCCAGGCTTTCCAGAAAATTGGTAACATCCTTTATAACCGGCATATTGAATTTCTTTTGTTGTATTTTAACCTTACTCATTTGACGTTGTCAGGAGCTACGCACGCTGACAAGTCCAGTCTGCAAATAACCTGACAGCGTCCCCGGACCTGTCAGCGTTCAAATTTAATCCTGAAGTTCATCCCTTATTTCGATAAGTTGCTGCCGGACATCCTGCAGGCGTTTCACGATTTCAAAATTGTTGATGGTTTCTTCCCGGTTTTCCTTTAATTTTTGCTGGGCGCCTTTTAAGGTCAAACCGCGCTCTTTCACCAAATGATGAATTAATTTAACTGTTTCAATATCTTCTTTTGTAAACAGCCGGGTTCCTTTTTTGTTTTTCTGAGGTTTTAATGCTTCGAAGTGATTTTCCCAATATCGTATTAACGACTGGTTTTCGCCAATCATGTCAGCTACTTCGCCAATCGAATAGAAGATTTTCTCTATTTTGGGTTTTTTGTAGGGCATCCGTATTAGTCGAGTGTTTGCCCGATGTTCGACGAAATGGCAATCATTTTATCGTATTCTTCCGCAGTAAGATCCTTGAAATAGTAAAACGCCGGATTCACTCTTTGCCCGTCTTTGTGAACCTCGTAATGAACATGCGGCGCAGTGGATGCTCCTGAGTTTCCAACATATCCTATTATGTCGCCGCGTTTCACATTTTGTCCCTGTACAACTTTAAATCCATTCAAATGGCCATAAACAGTTGCATACCCGTAACCGTGGTCAATCTTAACGCATAAACCGTAATCAGATCGGCTGTTTTTTGACCCTGACAGTTCCACAACCTTTCCGTTTCCCGTTGCATAAATTGGTGTGCCAACCGGCGCAGTGAAATCCATCCCCCAGTGCATTTTGCGTACTTTGTAAATGGGGTGAATCCGGTATCCCCATCCGCTTGCAGTTCTTTTTAAGTCGCGGTTGGTAATTGGTTGAATAGCAGGGATACTGCTCAGCATTTCTTCCTTGTTTAAGGCTAATTCCATTACTTCATCAAACGATTTTGATTGAATATACGCTTCCTTAGAAAGTATGTCAAGTTTTCGCGATGTTTCTATTACCAGCGTTGAATTGCTCAGGCTTTCGAGGTGTGAATATTTGTTTGTTCCTCCAAATCCGGCTTTTCGGACAGATGAAGGAATTGGGTCAGTTTCAAAAATTACACGGTAAATATTATCATCGCGTTGCTGCAGATCGGCCAGAACATTTTCAACTTTCTCCAGATCTTTTAACAACAATTCATATTGCGACAATAGTTCCTGATTTTCGCGCATCAATGCCTTTGTTTTTGGAGTTTCATAAAAATAGATAACCACAACAACCAATACCAGAGAAAACGCTAAACTACTTGAAAAATAGGCTATTATTTTGGTGAATTTTTCTTTTATTGAAAATCCGATCCGCTCATAATTGAGCGTATCCGGATTAAATCTGTATTTCTTTTTTACCATATCGTTTGGCTATTTTTATTTCACGATTTAACCAAAATTAATTAAATCATATAACTTTGCAGCCGCTTGTTTATTGTCTGATCAAGGCGGCAAAAATAACCAATTATCTGACAGATAGCTAATTTGTCAGGATTAGTTGACATTTTTTAACAATATTTAGAAAAAATCATACACGAATGACAAAGACTTCAAAGGAAATACGCACGGCATTTCTTGACTTTTTTAAGGAGAAAAATCACCAGATTGTGGAGTCGGCTCCGATGGTTGTGAAAGGCGATCCAACGTTAATGTTTACCAATGCCGGAATGAACCAGTTTAAGGATTTGTTCCTGGGAAATGAACCTGTAAAATGGGTGCGGATTGCTGATACTCAAAAATGTTTGCGTGTTTCGGGCAAGCACAACGACCTTGAAGAAGTTGGCCTCGATACTTACCACCACACCATGTTCGAGATGTTGGGCAACTGGTCATTCGGCGATTATTTTAAACGCGAAGCCATCGACTGGGCATGGGAATTCCTGGTTGGAAGAATGGGGTTGAATCCTGACCGACTTTATGCCACTGTTTTTGAAGGAAGCGCCGATGATAAACTGGAACGTGACGATGAAGCTGCCGGTTACTGGCTTAAATACCTGCCTGCCGAACGTGTATTGAATGGCAGTAAAAAAGATAATTTCTGGGAAATGGGCGACTCCGGTCCGTGTGGTCCATGTTCAGAAATACATGTTGATATCCGCAGTGAAGCCGAAATTGCAGCAATTCCGGGCATTGAACTTGTTAATAAAAGCCATCCGCAGGTGATTGAAATATGGAACCTGGTTTTTATTCAATTTAACCGAAAAGCCAGCGGACAACTCGAAGAACTGCCTGCAAAACATGTCGATACAGGAATGGGTTTCGAGCGCCTTTGCATGGCACTGCAGGGAGTAACTTCGAATTACGACACCGATATTTTTCAGCCCACAATTACCGAAATAGGCAAATTATGCAACATTCAATACGGAGCCGGCGAAAAAACCGACATTGCCATGCGTGTTATTGCCGACCATTTGCGCGCAGTTGCCTTTGCCATTGCCGACGGACAATTACCATCGAATAACAAAGCAGGTTACGTTATCAGACGTATTTTGCGCCGTGCAGTTCGCTACGGTTACACTTTCCTTAATTTC
>DATITY010000595.1:0-5749 GCA_035467235.1 Draconibacterium sp.
ATCCTGCATTTTTTTTAATCTCAATAATTTATGAAAAACGTATTAATTGCCACGGACAAACCTTTTGCAACTGCCGCAATCCATAAAATCAGTAAAATCATCCGCAAAGCTGGTTACAACCTTAAACTTCTTGAAGAATACAAGTTGAAAAAGGAACTGCTCGATGCTGTTCAGGATGCCGATGCTATTATCGTCAGAAGCGATATGGTTGATACCGAAGTAATAAACGCTGCCAAAAACCTGAAAATTGTGGTGCGTGCCGGGGCAGGTTATGACAATATCGATTTAAAAGCAGCCACCCAAAAAGGAGTTGTGGTGATGAATACACCTGGACAGAATGCCAATGCGGTGGCTGAACTTGCTGTGGGATTGGCAATTTTTGGAATTCGCGAACTGTTCAGCGGTAAAATGGGTGGTGAATTACGCGGCCGCACACTCGGTTTGCACGGATTTGGTTTCGTGGCCCGCAATGTATTCAGAATTGCGCGCGCTTTGGGGATGAAAGTTATTGTTTACACCCGTTTCAGCAAGGATGCAGCCGCTGCAATCGGTTTAAAAGTAGTTCATTCACTTGAACAGCTTTACGAAAAAAGCGATGTTATTTCAATTCACGTTCCGGCAAAAGGTGAACACATTAAATCGGTTAGTTACGAAGTGTTGAAACATTTAAAAGACGGGAGCATCATCGTAAATACCGCCAGAAAGGAAGTGATAAACGAAACTGATTTGGTGCGCATTATGGATGAGAAGCCGGGAATAAAATACATGGCGGATGTTGCACCCGATTGCGAAAATATTTTTGCAGAAAAATTCAATGGTCGATACTTTTTTACCCCAAAAAAAGCGGGTGCACAAACCGAAGAAGCCAATCTGAATGCCGGAATCGCTGCCGCAGAGCAGATTGTTGATTTTTTTGAAGAAGGGATTACAACTTATAAAGTGAATGAGTGATTGGGTGAATGAGCAAATTTGTATTTGAGATTTTTATCTTTATAAGAAAAAACTAATTAATATTTAAAATGAAAGAATTTTCTGAATTTCATTTATTTGATTTTGAAACACTTGAGTTGTACAAGAAATCATTGGATTATGTTGATTTTGTCTATGATTGTAAAAAGCATTTTCCAAAAGAAGAATTGTTTGGTTTAACAAGCCAATTCAGGAATGCAGCTAATTCATTTAGTTTAAATATTTGAATTCCAAATTGACAAAATAACTATTTTTGAAAACTAATACGGTGTTTGATGATATGGGTTGAAACTTCTTACTCATTTACTCAATAACTCAATCACCCGTTAACTAATTACTAAAAAACATGGCAATAATTAAACCATTCAAAGGGCTGCGGCCAACCAAAGAAATTGTAAAGGAACTGGCGTGTTTGCCTTACGATGTGATGAACTCGGAAGAGGCCGCGAAAATGGCAGAAGGCAAGGAAAAATCGCTGTTGCGGATTACCAAAGCCGAAATCGAATGTCCCGGCGTGGATGACATTCATTCTGAAACAGTTTATAATAAATCGGTCGAAAATTTCAGGAAGTTTCAGCAGAAAGGCTGGCTTGTTCAGGATGAAGAAACAAAATATTACGTGTATGCGCAAACGATGAACGGCCGCACGCAATATGGTATTGTTGGCGCTGCAGCCTGTGCCGATTATGAAAACGGAATCATCAAAAAACACGAACTCACCCGGCCTGAAAAAGAGGAGGACCGGATGGTTTTAACCCGTTATCTGAATGCCAACATCGAACCTGTGTTTTTTGCTTACAAAGCAGTTCCCGAAATCGATAAAATTGTGGAATCAATTGTTAAAGAAAATCAGGCCGATTACGATTTTACTGCCGAAGATGGTTTTGGACATCATTTTTGGGTTATCAACAGTCAGGAAACAAACCGGCAAATTGAAAAACTTTTCGCAGAAAAGGTGACGTTTACTTATGTTGCTGACGGTCATCATCGCACGGCTGCTGCGGCCCGGATTGGAATTGAAAAAACGGCTCAAAATCCAAATCATACAGGGGATGAAGAATATAACTTTTTTATGGCGGTTCATTTTCCTGACAACCAATTGCAAATTATTGATTACAACCGTTTGGTGACCGATTTGAATGGGTTGTCGGACGTAGATTTTCTGGCTGAACTTTCAAAAGGTTTTGATGTAAAAAACATGGGAACTGAAATTTACAAACCACAGAAATTGCACGAATTCAGTTTGTATCTTTCAGGCAACTGGTATAAACTGAATGCCAGGCCAGGAACGTATAATGACGAAGATCCGATTGGAATTCTGGATGTTACCATTTTGTCAAACCTCGTTTTGGATCCGATTCTCGATATTAAAGATTTACGTACCTCAATACGCATCGACTTTGTAGGCGGAATCCGCGGTTTGGGAGAATTGAAAAACCGTGTCGATTCAGGAGAAATGAAAGCTGCGTTTGCATTATTCCCCGTTTCAATGCAGCAACTTATCAATATTGCCGACAGCGGAAATATTATGCCCCCAAAAACTACGTGGTTCGAACCAAAATTGCGGTCAGGGTTGGTTATTCATAAGTTGGATTGAAAAAAATGAATTGGTAAAAAATTAACAGAAGTCCCGGGAAATCATTTCCGGGATTTTTTTTTGCACAACAAAAAGCTGGTTTTAAAGCATAAATCTGAAGTTAAAAATTACCTAACTTCAACCGTTTTAAAAAAGGTAAAATGGATTTGGAAAACATAACATTATCAAATATTTATAAGCGTCAGAAAACCGATCGCGATATTTTTCAGGAGTTGATGCCAACCAAGGTAAAAGAGGTTCTGTTGTTTGCCACGCTTTATGATTCGTATTCAATTGTTCGCGAAGGGCAGTTCAGCGATAAAATTTTTGGCGAATATTTGCAGCTCAATTTGTATGCGGCACCGCGTTTTACCAGTGTAAATTCGAAGGAAGATGCTATTAATGCTCTGAATCAGAATGATTACGACATAATTATTGTAATGGCCGGTGTTGATAAGGCAACTCCTGTTGAAACAGCCCGTGAACTTTACAAAATAAAACCACATATTCCGTTACTGCTGCTTGCTAACAACAATGCCGATTTGCTTTATTTTCAGAAAGAGGGCAAAAAGTTGGATTTCATCGACCGTATTTTTGTGTGGAATGGAAATTCCAATGTTTTTGTGGCGATGATAAAATACATAGAAGACAAAAAAAATGTGGCTTTCGACACTAAAAACGGAAATGTGCGGGTAATACTTTTAGTAGAAGACAGCATTCAGTATTACTCCAGGTATTTGCCAATTCTCTACACAACGGTAATGACACAAACTCAGGCGCTGGTAAAGGAGGATGCTACCGACGAGCTGCATAAAATTCTGAAAATGCGGGCACGGCCAAAAGTGTTATTGGTTAGCACCTACGAAGAAGCCGTAAACATTATAAATAGCTACAAAAAATATATTCTTTGTGTAATTTCCGATGTCAAATTCGAAAGAAATGGAGTTGATGATGAAGATGCAGGAATCGAGTTGTTGAAATACGCATCGCAGTCATTCAAGTTTTCAGTTCCGCTGTTGCTGCAGTCACATGATATTGCAAATGCCGCCCGTGCGAAAAGTATTGGTGCCGATTTTATCAATAAGAATTCCGAAAGCTTATCGATGGATATTCTCAATTTTTTATACCGTCGCTTGGGATTTGGAAATTTCATATTTAAAGGCCAGGATGGAAAACCGCTTGCAGAGGCGCATAATCTCGAAAAATTTCAGAAATTATTCAGGGAAATTCCGGCAGAAGCGCTTCTTTATCATGGCAGCCGAAACTCTTTTTCTACCTGGCTGATGGCGCGTGGTGAAATTAATATGGCCGACAAATTACGTCCTGTAAAAACCAAAGATTTCCAGTCGGCCGAGGAGTTAAGAGAGTTTTGTTTAAATACGTTCAAAGAAGTGCGGTTTGAGGAATTAAAGGGTACCATCGTAAATTTTAATCCGGCAATGGTACATTCAAACCAGTTAATTGTCCGGTTGGCAAAGGGATCGCTTGGTGGCAAAGGACGTGGAATCGCATTTATCTGTAATTTTATTGAGAACATCAATTTCAAAAAACTAATTCCAAAGCTAAATATTCGTATTCCGGCCACAGCAGTTCTCGGTGCGCTGGAGTTCGATAAGTTTGTAGAAATAAACAACCTGTACGACGATATTTATTCGCTTAACAATTACGAGTCAATCCGCAATCATTTTCTCGAGTCGGAGTTTGATGAGGATACCAAAAAACGTTTAAACGAATATTTAAAAGAGATGAATAAACCACTCGCAGTGCGATCGTCAGGTTTATTCGAAGATTCTTTGCTTCAGCCATTTTCAGGAGTATATGCCACTTACATGATTCCAAATAACCATCCCGATCTTACGGTTCGTTACAACCAACTCGAAACTGCAATAAAGCTGGTTTACGCCAGTATATTTACCGAGTCGGCGCTGGCCTATTTCGATGCGGTAAAGTATAAAATTGAGGAAGAGAAAATGGCTGTTGTGATTCAGGAAGTGGTGGGTCAGAATTACAACGGCAAATTTTATCCAAGTGTATCGGGAGTTGCACAGTCGTATAATTATTATCCCATTTCGTACATGAAACCTGAAGATGGTTTTTCAGTGGCTGCTGTTGGACTGGGAAATTATGTTGTTGGCGGCGAAAATGCATATCGCTTTTGCCCACATTATCCAAATATCAACCCCACTTCGGTGGATGAACAGGTGCGTGATACCCAAAAGGTTTTTTATGCAATGGATCTTACCAATCCCGATATCGATATGGTTGCCAATGGAGAAGAGGCTGCGATTAAAAAATACAGGATAACCGATGCTGAAGCCGATGGAACACTGGAACATCTGGTCTCCACTTACGATTTCGAAAACGACTGTTTAATTCCAGGCGTTCAGCAAAAAGGACTCAGGGTTGTTGATTTTGCCAACCTGTTAAAATACAATTACATTCCCTTCGCCGAAACTCTGCAGATTCTTTTAAAATTGTTTAAGGAAGCCATGGGAGCACCTGTCGAAATTGAATATGCCATCGATTTGGCGCCTGCGGAAAATGGGCTGCCTACCTTTTATTTGCTGCAAATAAAACCTCTGATAAGAATTGAGGAGCAAATAGAAATAGATTTGGGTGAAATAGATAGTGAAAACGTTTTTATGTATGCCGAACATGGCATGGGAAATGGCAAAATTGAAAGTATTTACGATGTGGTTTATGTTGATCCCGAAAAATTCGACAAGTTAAAAACCAAACAGATTGCTCAGGAGATTGGAGAAATTAACCGCCACTTTGAAGAAGTTGGGAAAGAATACATTTTAATTGGACCCGGGCGTTGGGGTTCGCGCGACCCGTTTACCGGGATTCCCGTTTTCTGGGCAAATATTTCGAAAGCACACATCATTGTGGAAATGGGATTGCCTGATTACCAGATCGACGCATCGCTGGGTTCCCATTTTTTTCACCATGTTACATCTATGAATGTGGGTTATTTTTCGGTTCCGCACAATGCGTCAAACACAAAGTTGAAAATGGAAGTTTTAAAACACCAGAAAATCATCAGGGAAACTGAATTTGTAAAACATGTTGAATTTAACAAGCCACTCACAGTTTTAATGAACGGAAGGGACAGAAAAGCCCTTATTCACTTCTGATTGTTTTAATATGAAAGTTGATTTGTTAATTTATTTTCAATCTGTTGTCAAATAGTTTTCTAAAATA
>DATITY010000596.1:0-2958 GCA_035467235.1 Draconibacterium sp.
CGCAAATCGGCACGGTCGCCACCATCGTTCCAGATGACAATATTGGGCTGCAATTCGCGCACCAGTTTGTAGGTATTTTTCCAGTCGTAGTAGGTTGTGCGGTCGATTTTGCGGTTTTCGTTGGCGCCGCCGTACCAGCCGGTTCCGCCGTTGGCGCCGTCGTACCACACTTCAAAAATATCGCCGTAATTTGTCAGAAGTTCGGTTAGCTGGTTCCTGAAATAAGTGATGTATTCAGGCTTTCCGTAATCCGCGTGATTTCTGTCCCACGGCGACAGATAAATCCCCAGTTTCAAATCGTATTCTTTGCAGGCATCGGCCAGTTCGCGAATCACATCGCCTTTTCCATCTTTCCACGGTGCATTTTTTACCGAATATTCGGTGTATTCCGAAGGCCACAAACAAAAACCGCAATGGTGTTTTGCCGTAACAATAATCCCTTTCATTCCTGCCTCTTTGCAAATGCGCGCCCATTGCCGCGCATCCAGCTCGGATGGATTAAACAGGGCAACATCTTCGTTGCCAAAACCCCACGACTGGTCGGTGTAAGTATTCAGCGAAAAATGGATAAATGCATAATATTCCATTTCCTGCCAGCGCATCTGGTTTTCGGTGGGAACCGGGCCAAATGCTTTCGGAGCATCCACTTTTTTACAACCGGTTTCAAACAAAGCGAGTGTGAGAATAATCCCGATAAAAATGCAGTGTTTCATAATGTAAGTTTTAAAGTTTAAACAATCTTCCTACAAACTTAAGGATGATTAACAGGTTTTACGCCTTCTTTGGTTTGAATAGTTTTCTGAATGGTGCCGTCTTCGTTGTAATACATGTAATCGACACAAATAGAACGGCGGTAGCTGCCACCCGTTGGAAGCGCCCCGTTGTGGTAAAAGAAATAGGATTTCCCTTTGTAGTCTATTATTCCGGGATGCGTGGTAAAACTGTTTTCCACATTTTCCTGGATGATTCCGTGGTATTCCCACGGCCCTTCAAAACTTTTAGAAGTGCAGTATTCTACCATTTCAGGTTTGGTTCCTGAGCTGGCATAAACAAGGTAATAAATTCCTTTCCGTTTGTAAATCCATGGGCCTTCGATAAAATTTTTGATTTTCAGAAAATTAATAGGGCCATCCACTTCAATCATATTTTCTTTCAGTTTTACATACCGGCAGCTCAGATTTCCCCAGTACATGTATGCCTGTCCATCATCGTCGATAAAAACTGTCGGGTCGATGTCGTCCCAGCCGTGTTTTACGTCGGTAGTCATTTCGTTTACAATGAGGGCTTTGCCAATGGCATCCCTGAACGGACCGGTAGGCCTGTCGGAAACCGCAACTCCAATGGCAGCGCCACCTTTGCTGTTTTCATCGGCTTTATGAAATGTGGAAACAAACCAATAGAATTTACCATTGCGTTCGATACACTGCGCGGCATAAGCATCGCCGGTTGCCCACGAAAAAGTGTGTGGCGACAAACAGGTTCCGTAATGTTTCCAGTTTACCATGTCGGTGGTTGAAAACACCTGCCAGTCGGGCATTTTGTAATTTGTGGCCGAAACCGAAGCCGTATCATGACCTGTGTACAGAAACAGCGTGTCGTTATGCACAATTGGCGCCGGGTCGGCTGTAAAAATATGCGAGATGATTGGGTTTTGCGCAGTTGCTGTTATTGCGAAAAGCAAAACAACTTCCATTGTTACGAATGATTTTGAGTTCATTTTAAAGCTATTTTAGTTTATTCAA
This sequence comes from Draconibacterium sp., assembly GCA_035467235.1. Lineage (GTDB taxonomy): Bacteria > Bacteroidota > Bacteroidia > Bacteroidales > Prolixibacteraceae > Draconibacterium. Next base: position 1,743 of record DATITY010000596.1, read on the forward strand.
TGATTACTTTTTTCGCATTGGTATTATTTTCCGAATCCTTAATTCTAATCAGATATAATCCTTTTGTCAACTGACCAACATTCATTTTAAAAGAAGGATTTTCCGAAACACCGGATTGCACAAGTATGCCAACACTATTGAACAGCAATACCTTGTAAGGCGCTTTATCGTAGTCGATATTCAGCACGCTGGTTGCCGGATTCGGGTACACATTCAAGGTTCTTTCGCCGATTTCAGTATTGCCGACCGGAGTTTCAGGATTGTAAATTGCCTCCGGGCCAAATGCCGCGGCTTTACTGCCATCTTCAGCCATTAAATTTCCGGGGAAATAGGAAACCGAAATATAGTCTCCTTTTGTAACATTCGTGCTTAACGTGAGGATTACGGCATTCGGATTTTCCGGGTCGTTCTGAACGGCATTGAAACCAACCTTTGTGTTCGAAAAGAATTTAAAATTACGTCTTGCGAGAGAACTGCTCTTGATGGGTTTATCAAATTCAAGTTTCACCGAATTCAGATTCACCAGCTTTTTGCTCACCAAAACGGGCCCTTTTAACCGGGCATCGGATTCGTTCAAAACAAAAACCGAATCTTTATTGGCTTTCACACAGGGAATTGTAAAAACTTTCACGGTATCGCCAAACGCCACATCAACTTCATAATCGCCGTAATATGCTTTAAATTCAAGCGGAGTTTCGCCTGTAATCGGGGAATCAAAATTGGTTGCCCATTTCTTTTGGGTGTAATATAAAAGTGTGTCGGCAGCCAGTTTTGGTTTGTGGGTTAGGTCAAAGTAGCCTGATTTATACCGCCATGCTTTTTCGTCCGGAGAATCCATTAAAACCCAGCTAATCATTCCGGTAATCGACGGATGGGAAAAAGCGATGGTCAGTACTTTTATAAACTCAGCCGCCTGTTGAGCCTGGGTGAGGTTACCGCCATAATCAAATTCAGTAAACCGGATAGGCAATCCAGCCTGAGCAATAATATTTACATTTTTCACCAATTCATCTACATTGGCTCTGCAGCAATCCCAGAAATGGGCCTGCATGCCAACGCCGGTTATGGGAGCTCCCATTTCCTTCATTTTCAGGATAAGGTCGCGATATTCAGTAGCTTGTCCCCAGTTGTATTCTACATTATAATCGTTCACAAATAAACCGGCCTCCGGGTCAGCAGAATGAGCCCACTTAAAACTGTTCCAGATAATTGAATC
>DATITY010000597.1:0-1666 GCA_035467235.1 Draconibacterium sp.
AAAACGCGGGAGCTTCTTGTCAGAAATCAGTTTCATGTTTCAGACCCGGTTCTGAAAAAACAAAAGCAAAAATTCAGGACTGAGATAAAACTGGATACCCATATACAGATCAAGCTGGACATTGATGCCCCTGATGCTGCAGCAGAATTTTTGGAACTGGGTTATGATGAAGAAAAAAAAATGAAGTATTACAAGGTGTTTTTTAACGAAGAGGAATAAATAGTCTTGGAAGTGGTGATGCGGTTATGCGGTTAAGCGGTTATACGGTTATACTGTTATGCGGAAACAGGAAACAGGAGACAGGAGACAGGAACTAAGAAAAAAGAATCACGAAAGGATTTAAATTGTACTCCCGCGATGCCTCTCGGGATGACTGGCGAGACGGGCTTCGATTTGAGACAGAAAAAATACCAAATCTCGACTACCCAATTCCAAAAATCATAGCAAATTCTGTGTCACTCATCACCATCATTCATAATTCTCCTGATTCCTGGTTCATGTTTCCTGGTTCAAGGAGGAACATTACTTCCTTCGAAGTCGGGAGACTTCGAAGAGCATTGCACTGCTTATTTATAATCCGGGTCTCCGGTTGGGTTTGAGGGATCAGGAGCTACTTTGGGGTTGGTAAATACTTTATTCCTTAATTTAATTTTTTCCCGGGGGAAAAAATGAATATCATGGACGATGGCTGAACCTAATTCGAATTCTATAGTATTTGCATCTACATATCTAAGTTTTGCATTGTATTTTGCATTAGAATACGAAGAATTCAATACAATATTAAGTATACTACTTGAATAATTTCCAATAATCAGATTAAATTCATTATTATCAAACGGAACATCTAATTTATTACCACTTTCTGCCGCCAAAGCGAAAATACCTTTATAGCTTGCTCCAATTTTAATAATTTTAATTTGCAATTTTTCATTATTTCCCTCATATATCCATTCACCTAAAAAACTGTCCTTTGAAACAGATTGTTTCTCAGATATCAATCCCAGACTTAGAAGAACAAAACCTATTAAAGCTGTTAATATAATCGTGATTCGAGTTTTTATTTTAATTACCATTTATGCTGAAAGACATACATTATAAAAAATAAGCGGCCCAAAAGAATAGAACACGGATGACACGGATTTAACTGATTTACACTGATTTGTTTTAGGAATCTTTAAAATATTAGGTTTCTCATATCTCAAATCTCACATCTCAATACTTTTTCCTTTTTACTTTTATCTTGATTCCTGGTTCCTGATTCCCGGTTCCCATCTTGAACTTTTTACTTTTGCCTTTTTCCTTTTTACTTCTTACTTGCCTTTTTCCTTTATCCTTTGTCCTTTTAACTTGCCGCTAGGCCTGGTTTACCAATTTTTTGATCTTGATCTGGAACGCTGCGAAGATCAGGGTCATGATCGGGCTTATATAATTAAAAATCGCATATACAAAATATTCTTCAACGCCAACTCCCAACACTTTCGACTGGTAGGCTCCGCAGGTGTTCCAGGGTACCAGTACCGAGGTCACTGTGCCTGAATCTTCTAGTGTCCGGCTGAGATTTTCGGGAGCCAGTCCTTTTTCCTGAAATGCCTTACTGAACATTTTTCCGGGAACAACAATTGCCAGATACTGGTCGCTGGCAGTTGCATTGAGAATAACACAACTT
>DATITY010000598.1:0-8123 GCA_035467235.1 Draconibacterium sp.
CAGAATGCCGGTATCGAAATGTACTTTGTTGTCGTTTACCACATTATTCACCAAATTGGCAAACACTGCTTCCTGATTTTTTTGTTCAGCAAAACCAAAGCCCAGCGGATAAACATTGGCTCCCTGTCTTCCGATGGAATAATTTGAACTGGCTGTATTAAAATAAATTCTGTTGATATCCTGCTTTGCTTTTTCTGCCAGTTCCCTGAAATATTCCTGGTCGGAATTATTTTCCAACACACCCGAAATTTTGTCCATCAACCGGCAGCAATGATAATAATAACAGCTATTTACAAAGTCGGCAGGTATATCAACAATGTCAGGCGGTACCCACTCTCCCAATCCCTGATTAGCCAGAATTCCATCCTTGTTCAGCGAATTTTTCTTGTAATCAATCCAGTGTTTCATGCCCGAATAATGCTGCTGCAGCAACCGAACATCGCCGTAATATTGGTACATATTCCAGGGAATGATGATGTACGCCGAACCCCACGCCGTTCCTCCTCCACCATCCTGATAAGGCGTGGTGTTGGGTACATAACCAGTTTCATGATTTTGGGCATCGGCAATGTCGTTCAGCCATTTGGTGTAAAACTGCGACATGTCGAAATTGGAAATGGCGGCTTTGGCCGAAATTTGTCCGTCGCCGGTGTAGCCACGGCGCTCGCGGTGCGGGCAATCGCTTGGGATTCCACCATGAACATTCCCCAATTGTGTCCACTGATAATTATCGAGAATCTGATTAAAAAGCGGATTTGAACATTCAAAACTCCCTGCCCTGCTGATATCGGTATTTACCACCAGTCCGTCGAGATTTTCAGCGGTTAGTTCCATCGGCGACCCGATTACATCGACATACCGGAAATCGTGCCATGTAAAACGGGGTTCCCAAACTTCAGTACCTTCACCTTTTAAAAGGTAGGTATCTGTCTGACCGTAGGTTGGCCCGAATTCTTCAATAAAACGAAGTTTGATTTCAGTTCCACCTGGTCCTGAAATTTTCAGTCTTGCCCAGCCGGAAAACAATCTTCCCAGATCGAACCTGTAAATTCCTTTTTCCGGTTGAGTAACCGAAACAGGTTTGATGGTTTGTGTAACGCGGTCAGGCGGTGAAATCTGGGCTTTCAGAATTCCGGTTGGAGGACGAACAGTGATTGAATTCTGCCATTTAGAATCATCAAAACCAGGCTCGTTCCAGCCTTTTTGTTCAAGTCGCGCATCATAAATTTCGCCTGAATGTAATCCGTTGTAAAGTATCGGACTTAAATCCGTTTTCCAGTTCTCATCGCTAATAAAACTTTCTTTAGTGCCATCTTCGTAGTCAACTTCGAATTGGGCAATTAACCGCGGGGTATCGCACCAAAGCATTGAATCATTTGGTCGATCAGCCTGAATATACCAGCCATTTCCGAGAATAACGCCCAATGCGTTTTGTCCCGATTTCAGATTTGAAGTAATATCAAAAGTTTCGTACAAAACGGTTGTTGTCATGTTTCCAATCCTCGGTTCGCTCCATTTTTCAACCTTTTGGCGGTCGTAGTTGGTTTGATTGGGTGATAAAACATGATCGCCGATTTTACTTCCATTGATATACAATTCGTAATATCCGAGCCCGCTGATATAAGCCCGAGCCTTTTTTATCTTTTTTTGAATTTGAATCTCTTTTCTGAAAAGCGGTGAAGGCAATTTCCATTCTTCAATGTTAAAAGCCGGAGAACTGATCCATTTTGCCTGCCAGTCAGCACTGTTCATTAATCCCATTTCCCAATGGGCAGTCTGGCTCCACGGTAAAGCATTTCCATTTTCATCCCAAACCTGAACTTTCCATAAAACCTTCATCCCGGTTTGCAATGGTTTTCCGGCATATTCAATCTGAATGGAGTTGTCTGATTCTACTTTACCCGAATCCCATAAATCGGGTTTTTCAGATTGAAGCAGTTTTTCTTCGGTTGCTGCAATAATACGATATGCGGTTTGAGCGGCGCCTCGCGACTCACTTTTCATTACCCACGAAAGCCGGGGAGATTGGAAATCAATTCCAAGCGGATTGGTGAGATATTCGCAGCGCAAATCATCTGTTTTAATCTCATTCTTGTTTGAATTGCAAGAAACCAAAATTATCAAGATAAATATGTAAATCAAATCTTTCATATACTTATAATTTTAACCACATAGACACATAGGGCACAAAAGAAAATCCTGTGATTTCTATGTGCCTATGTGGTTTTACACTACTTCAAACTAAATTTCAGTTTCCGTTTCGAAATTTCAGGTCGCATATATTTTTTAAGTTCTTCGGGGTAACCCAGTTCCCAAGGGGTTGGCCCCACCCACTCTGTCTTTTTACCCGCAATTTTTATCGTTCCTTTCGTTGAAATCTCAACCGTGGTAAACAGCGGTTCTTTAAAAGGCGCTGTGAATTTTATCCATTTAAAGTTTTTGTCCACCTCTTCGCTGTAACGAATGTGTTGGTAATTGTCGCCCAGCCAGTGATACGACATGGAAGTGATTGTAATGTACCAGATTCCGCCAATGTTCTCGGCATAATCGTAATGGGTATGGCCGTTAAAACATCCGATTACTTTGTATTGCGGATTTTTCGCGTTGTGTGTTTCCATCATTTCCTGAATTTCCTTGTAGTTTTCAACACCATACTCTTCATCTGCGCTGCTGTAATGAGCCAGTCCCTGGTGCGAAAAAATCACAACCGGACCTTCTGCTTTTTCGAGGTCTGCTTTTAGCCATCGCACCTGATCGGAACCAATAAATTGCTGATATCCTTTCACTTCCGGATTCTTTTTATCGTTACCATCGATCACAATAAAATGAAAACCGTTTTTGTTGAATGAATAATAACTGCTTTTCATGTTCCTGTATTCCAGTGCCTTTTCAAGCGAAGTGCCGCCGTCCATTTCGTGATTGCCAATAACATGGTATTTATCTCCGGGAAACGATTTCCAGATGTCATAATACTTCGCATATTTTGGTTCAGGTGTTAAAAAATCACCCAACTCGATGATGAAATCCGGCTTTTCCTTTTTCATTGCATCGATAAAAGTGGTGATGCGGTATTCTGAATCGTGCATGGTTGGCAAGTGCACATCGGTACACATTCCGATTTTTACTGTGTTGTATTTTTGGGCTGAAAGATTGTTCCAATGGAACAGAATAACAGACAATATCAGCGTTACAATAAATGACTTCATATTATAAAATTAAGGGCTAAAGCCCGGTTTATACTCTTACACAGTCCCCGGCTTAAAAGCCAGGATTATTCAAAATTTCAATTCACATTTCTTTTCAAAAAGCCCTCCCTTCGGGGAGGGTTTGGGAGGGGCCTTACTTCAAATTCAAATATTTCAAAACCGCATCATCGCCCTGCAACGCTTTTGCCGGAAGTGGATGTTGGTCATTAAAAACAGCCAGTTCGTCTTTTGAAAGAATGGTTACAAAACTCTCATCGAAACCATTTTTGTAGGGAAGTTTTCCGGCATCCAAACCGAGATAGGCATCAAAGAAATTGTAAACCGGGAAACGCTTGTTCGGCCCGTAATCGTGTCGTTCGGCAGGAAAATGAACATTGTCCAGCCTGCTTTCGGCGCCATACAATTCATACACTTTTCGCAAATATGGCATTTCGATTCGTGGCACATTTTTAGTCCAGTCGCCGCCATCGGAAATCAGCAGCATCGGACGCGGAGCTGCCAGCGCGGCAATCTCCACGTTGTTGGTTTGATGATGGTCGCTTTTGTGAACAGGCATCCCGCTTTCGCAGGTGCAGCCGCCAAAAAAGTAAGCCGAAACCATCACCACAGGAACCGAAACTTTAATTCTGTTGTCGAGGGCCGTTATCATAATGGTTTGCGTCCCCCCACCTGATTCACCGGTAACACCGATTTTTTCAGCGTCCACATCGGGCCGCGAAACAAGGTAATCGATAACTCTTTTACTGTTGAAAGTCTGTAACAACAATGCAACAGGGATTTTATGCGAAACCTGTTTCGAATCGGCGTAACCTACCATATCGTAGGCAATAACCACAGCTCCCATTCGGGCAAAACTGGCGCACCTGATTTGATATTCTTCCATAAACCGTCGGTCTTCCCAATGGCCGTGAGGAGTAAGAATGGCCGGACATTTCTTATTTGTTTTAAATGGGCGGTAAAGATTTCCGGTGATATAAAATCCGGGGAAACTTTCGATGGCGATGTTTTCAACGATGTAGCCATCCATTTCGCGGGTGCTGTGGATGATTGGTTTGAAATCGTTGCCAACCTTTGGCATCTGGTCGAATTTCATTCCGTTTATTAAACCCTGACGGATTACTTCTGCCCGTTTCTCCCAGTCTGCGCGGATGGTCCATTCGGCTGACCATTTTTTCAGCATGGCAGCAGCCTCATCTTCAGTCCAGTAGGCGCCCTGGCAAAGCATGTTGTTTTGTGCAAGAAGTGCGTTCGCCTGCAACAACAGAGAGTAAATCGTTATAAAAATCAAAATTCTTCTATTCATCATTTTAGTTTTAATTCAACCTTTTTCCCGGAGGGAAGAAATGTGGGTAGAAAACAGACAATCCCGGTATTTTGTCCCGTACGGGACAAAATTTGTAATCCATTTTGTGCTACCCATATTTTGTTCCTACGGAACATTTTTTCTGTTCATAATTATCATTTACTACTCCTGAATAATTCCCAAATACCGCGCTTCCCAGTAAGGCCAGAGCCAAAACACAGGTTCCCGCATCGAATTGGGATTTCCGTTTACCGCCGACCACGGGTTTTTGTCCCAGCGCACCGTTGCCCGGATGCTTGCCGGCGGCAGTTTGTCAATCTGCACTTCTTCAAGAATCGGAGTCCTCACAATGCTCACATCTTCGCGTTTGGTGTGGTCGATATGCCAGTCCACCAAATCGAGTGGCGTGTCTTTCAGAAAATCAATCGTTTGGTTAACATTGATTTTTTTACCGGTACAAATTGTGTAGGCCAGGTTGTTGTAAAGATTTTCACCCTCTTTCTGGTTTTGCATCCATTTTTCCAGCATTTCACTATAAACAGCCCTGATTCCGGGGTCGGCTTCGTACTTAAATAATATGGGGAACATATATCCTTCCATGGTCAGGTCGAAATAAATCTGCCAGGCCGGATTTTTTGAGTTGATTCCTTTGGCATTTTCAAGGTAGCCATGTTCGTTAATCAGCCGGAGGTACTCTTTCTGGTATTTTTCATCACCGGTTATTCCGTAGGTAAATTTCAGGTATGCCAGCAGTTCGAAACTATTCAGGCTTTTTTCCGATGACCAGTCGGGGTCGCCGTTCAGTTGTTCCGGCGACCAAACCGCCCAGTGGGTGTGGGTTCCGTCAATATCTATCAGGTTGTAATTGTTTGCAATGAGTTCATCGATTATATTTTTCACATGGTCGCGTACCATTCGTTTCTCCTCGTCATTGGCGGCATATTCATAAAAATAGAAATATGCCATAAAATGCCCATCCATTTCGTCGCTGCTTGTATCGCCTTTCCAGAGCCATTTTCCATCGGCCGAAGGTCGCCAGCGCTGTTCAACCGGTTTGTAGCGGGGGTCTTTCACGAGTTCTTCGGCAAGTTCACGTTCGGTATATTGGCGATTTACATCGTGTACTTTGGTCCAGGTTGGCGGCACAACCGAGCGTGCAAAAAATCCCCTTGTGCCGGTAACCGTTTGCAAAAGTCTCAGAAAATCAAATGCTTTCCGGGCTTTTTGGTGGGCGTCTTCCGATTTGGTAACGGCATACCTGAAACTTTCCATCGCCAGGTAGCCACCCGTATATTCGCCATCGTTGTCATCGTCTTCAGGTTTCCAGGTTGCAGTGTCGCCGGCTACTTCGAGCCTCACACTGCCGCATGTCCATGGTTCGCGAATGTGACGGTACATCAGTTGTCCGTAAAGATTTTTTTCCTTGTCAGCCAGCGACATTTGGTTTTGCCTGATGCAACTCACTCCTCCGTCGGTTGCAATCCATGCATTTCCTTCTTTGTCGAAAGCGATGCTGTTTACTTTGTCATTCATCAGCCAGCGGCGACTGAACAATAGCGAAGGATTGTATTCCTTATCGAACCTGACTACCCCGACATCGGTGCCCACCCACATCATTCCATCGGGTGAACGTTCAATGCAATTTACAAAAATGGAAGACAGCTCTTCGTCCGGCGTTATTTTTTTGATGAGTTTTTCGTTGCTTCGTACCGAAACGCCACCCATGGTTCCCACCCAGCTTTCGCCTGTAGCGGAAAAACAAACCGCCTTTGCATAAGCGCTGATTAATTCTGAAGTATCCTGGTAAAGCGTGGTTTTTCCTTCGCTGCACAGATATAACCCTGCATCGGTAGCCACCCAAAGTTTCCCCTTTCCATCGGTGATTGCATTGTGAACTGTCCGGGCAATTTTGTAGTTACGTTCTTCCCAAATGTTGTTTTTTAATTGCCAGATTCCGTGCGGACCAAGGGCAAAAGTCTCATCACCCTGCGAACAAAGAACGGAAACGGGCGGTTTTGGCCCGCTGTGTTTAACCAGTTTTCCATCCGACCAGGAAAAAATGCCATTCCAGGTGCCCATTAAAACGGTGCCATTTTCCAATACCAATACTGAATATGCCGGCCCCCTGTCATCACCTGCAATCACCTGTTCCCATTTACGCGAACCATTTTCCTTACTGAAAATACCAGAGGCAGTGGCAATCCAAACCTTCGATTCCTTATCAACGGCAATGCTGCGAACCTGGTTGTCAGCGGTATTTTCGCCAACAATGAACCCATCATGAACCTCCTGAATGAATGGAACATCGCGATATCCGGTATCTGATTGCACCGGTTCATTTGGAGTTGGCTGATTTTTGCAGGAAAGTACCACCAAAAACAGCGAAAAAATTAAAAGGATTTTCCAGGTTTTCAACCGGATTTTAATTTGAACCTTCATTTTTTTTTGATTTTCATTTGTGTTCTTTATATTCAGGCCAAATGCAGGGACTGATTCCAAACAGTGAGAAAACGGCATTGAAGCTCGAATTCAATGGACTGCAGGCATAAACCCCAACATTTACCTTTGGAGCCGGCTGATGGATATGGAACATTCTCATCTGCTTCCAATCCTTTCCATCCAACGCGTTTTCGAGATAAAAATCCTGACCGCGGCGGCTAATCCGGTACCACATTTCCGAAATCAACGGGGAGATATCGGTGGTGGCCCAATCGGAATAACCGAGATTGGTAACCACGGACCCCAACCGTGCAAACTTTTCGTTTTCGTATTCCACCGAAGCTTTTACCCAGTTTTCGCTGTCGATATATAACAGCAGTCCGCACTGGTCGTACATAAAACTGCTCTCCTCGAACTCGGTTTTTGTAACGAAAGTGAAATCGCCTTCAACCTCCTGCAAAAATGCCGGTGTATTGTTGTTCTGAAAACCGTAATAGGTGCGCTGCCACAAATCGGTGCCGGCTTCGGTTTCGATAATCAACTGGTTTTTTTCCACCACAGAATGTCTGGGTTTGTTCATCCACTGGTATTTGTTTAATTCATCGTTAATCATATCGGGTTGATTTTATAGTTTTTCATTTTAAAATCTCATTCTATATTAATTGCTAAAGGTGCCAGTCATTTCAAATTCAAGTGTTCCGCCTTGCTGAATTTCTTCCCAGGTGATATAATTTCTACCAAAAGGCTGACCGTTCAGTTTAGCTGAGGCGATGTAAATATTTTCAGCCAAAATATGATTGGCTTTTATCGTGAACCTTTTGCCATTTGGCAAATTAATTTCAGCGGATTCAAACTGCGGACTTCCCAGCCAATATTTGCCTTCAACAGGATTCACCGGGTACATTCCCAAAGCGCTGAAAACATACCAGGCCGACAACTGGCCACAATCCTCGTTTCCACACAATCCTTCGGGCGAATTCTGATAAAATTCCCTGATAATTTTGGCTACATAAAATTGGGTCTTTTCAGGTTTGCCGATGTAATTGTAAAGGTACGCAACATGATGACTGGGTTCATTTCCATGGGCATACTGGCCGATAAGACCTGTAACATCTTCGGTATCTTCGCCCAACAATTCTGAAGATTGGGTAAATAAACTGTCAAGCATCATTTCA
>DATITY010000599.1:0-1787 GCA_035467235.1 Draconibacterium sp.
TGAGTTCGTAAATTCAGTTTCCGAGCGTTACATCGAACTTTTTGAAAATATTACCGGTGACAAGTTTCAAAAATCGGATACGGCAAAAATTCAATCGAGGATTGAAAACGCTGTGAATGAGTTTTTGAAAGGGAAAGTATAGGAAATCCTACAGTCATAGTATCACTCAAAGTGATGCTATGACTCAATTACATAACATTTATGAAAACAACACAATTATTCCTCATTTTTTGCCTTTTTACTGTTGCCTTTCCCCTTTCCCTTTTCGCACAGGACGAATTTACTTTGGTGAAAGAAGGACAAAAAGCTCCTGATTTTTCGTTTTCAAATGAAACCGGACCGTCAAAAAAACTCTCCGATTTGAAGGGTAAAGTAGTCTGGATTAACTTTTTTGCTACCTGGTGCGGTCCGTGTCGACAGGAACTTCCTCATCTGCAAAAGGAAGTTTACGACAAATACAAAAACGATGAAAACTTTGTTTTACTGATTTTTGGCCGCGAACACGACTGGAAAACAGTTAATAAATTCCAAGCAGAACAAAAATTTACCATGCCTTTTTATCCTGATATTGAGCGGAAAATCTTCTCTCTTTACGCCAAACAAAACATTCCCCGAAATTTTATAATCGATAAAGAAGGTAAAGTGGCAGTATCTTCAACTGGTTTTACTGAAAAGGAATTTGCAGAAATTGTTGAAAAGGTGGAGAAACTTTTGAAATGAATTTTTTAAATCCCAAAAAAAAACACGTTGAACCATTTTTAGACAATTTGTTTTCAAATTAATCTTTAAATTATTTTTTGTCAAATAAATCACACAGACAATAAAAATTATCCGTAATTTTTCAGTGATTTAATAATTGACAAGTAATTTAATTGATTTATTATGAAAAAGCTAACCTTAATCGTATTGGCGATAGCTTTGTCTGTCGCTGTTTTCCAATCCTGTAATGAACCCCTTACTGAAGACCTTATCGGTGATGAATTATCACTGAAATCGGCATCTGTTGCCAAAAGCTACATTGTTGTACTCAACGATGCTGAACTAAATGCCGAACTTGAAAACCAGAAAGGCTACGAAGCCAAACAAAAAGTGGCAAAATCGGCTGCTGAAAAAATCATGAAACGCGCAGGAATTACCGATGGTGAACTTGGCTTTGTTTATGGAACTGCCATAAAAGGCTTTTCTGTAAAAATTGCTCCAGGACAACTTAAAAAACTGCAGGATGACCCTTCAGTTGATTATATTGAAGAAAACCAGGTTGTTACTCTGGTTCAGCCAGATATAAAAATTACAGGAAAACCTGCCCCTCCAACTACTGTTGGTCAATCTATTCCTTGGGGAATTAGCCGGGTAAACGGTGGAGTCAGCGGAGTTGGGAAAATTGCATGGATAATCGATACAGGAATTGATTTGGATCATCCTGATTTAACCGTAAACACTGCACTTGGGAAAAGTTTTGTAGTTGGAATTACATCGCCTGATGATGATAACGGACATGGATCACATTGTGCAGGAATTATTGCAGCAAAAAACAATACGATTGGTGTAATCGGTGTTGCCGCAGGTGCCACTGTTGTTCCGGTAAAAGTTTTAAATAAACGTGGCAGCGGAACTTATGATGCCATAATTGCCGGCGTAAATTATGTAGCAGCAACCGGACATTCGGGTGATGTGGCCAATATGAGTCTTGGTGGTGGTTTAAGTACTGCACTAAATACAGCAGTAGAAAAAGCGGCAGAAACAGGCATCAAATTTGCACTTGCTGCCGGTAATGAAAGTACAAGTGC
>DATITY010000600.1:0-1594 GCA_035467235.1 Draconibacterium sp.
TTACTGCGATGTTTTAAAGGAAAAACTTTTTGTACCGTTTGGAATGAATGACGCATGCACCGGATTTGAATCATTCAGAAACAATGATAATAAAGCCATGCCCCACTCGGGTGCAACTCCAATTAAAATGAATGATCGCTATTACAACACAATCCCTGCAGCCGGTATAAACGCCAGTATTTCTGACATGAAAAATTTTCTTCTCACCCTGTTAAACGATTCAGCTACAGCAATTAACAACCATGTGGAAGAGGTTATTTTTACCCCTCAGATTGAAACCGCTTTGAGCCGGGGATATTTTTCGCAATGGAATAAAGTAGATTCAAAAGCATACGGAATAGGCTGGAGAATCGTTGGTTACAAAGGCCGGAAAGTAGCCTACCACGGTGGATTTGTAAAAGGCTACCGGGCCGAAATTGCTCTGTGCAAAGATGAACAGGTTGGCATTGTTTACCTATCCAATTCACCAAGTGCAATCGCTGCCAGAAGCGTTCCTGAATTTATTAACCGGCTTTTCGATTTCAAGGATCAACAAAAATTAACCGTAAATTCAGGTTCACAGGTTAATCTAATAAACTAATATCAGCTCACAAAATTCTATTCATAATCCATTAAATTATAATGTTTTATTCGTAATTTTATTTGTTATTACGATTTTATTGCCATGACTTTTTACCTGGCGAGCGATAAGGAATTCATCGAAAAGTTAACCGAAATAATCATAAACAACATTGCTCATGAAGATTTCGGAGTCGAAAAATTGGTTGTAATATCAGGATTGAGCCATAATTTTATTCGCCACAGGTTAAAATCGATTAATGGGAAAACCATCAGCCAGCTTATCAGCGAAGTTCGTCTGCAACAGGCCCTGGAGATGCTTCAGCAGGGAGAAGTTACTGTATCGGAAGTAGCATACAAAGTAGGTTTCAGCAGCCCTGCATACTTTAACACTTGCTTTCATGACCATTTCGGTTTTCCCCCGGGAGAGGTAAAAAAGAGATTTCCGGAAAATCACAAGGAACATGCTGGCATTAATCCTTCAGAAAACAAAAATGATGTCAGGAAACATTTCAATACCGGGAAAAAGACAAGAAGAATCCGCAAAACGGTCATCTATTCTGTATTGGGAACACTTACCTTTTTTGTTCTTTCCTGGTTTGTGTATTCTAATTTCATTTTGGGCAAACCCTTAACTCCCTTCGAAAAACAGGAAAAGTCAATTGTAGTTTTACCGTTTAAAAATCTGAGCGACAATGATGAAAATCAACACTTTGCAGATGGAATTACGCAAGATATTCTGAATCACTTAAATAGTATTGATGAACTCAGGGTAATTTCGCGGACTTCTGCAGAACGATACCGTGAAAGCACGAAAAGTGCACCGGAGATTGCCCGGGAACTGGGTGTTAATTTTATTCTTGAAGGAAGCGTTCAGGTTTACCAGGATAAAGTAAAAATTATGGTTCAGCTTGTCGATGCCAGACGTGACAAACATTTGTTTTCTGAAAAAATAGAAAAAGAAATGACTGACATTTTCCGTATCGAAAGCAGCATAGCAGAGCAGGTGGCCGATAAACTCCAGACTACGCTTTCA
>DATITY010000601.1:0-10981 GCA_035467235.1 Draconibacterium sp.
GTTGAAGTAGGAAGTGGCACATCCAAAAGCATGTCGTCAGTAGTTTTATGATAATAGTCAAGCGACATTGCAACGCGGTTATCCCATAAACCAAGATCGATTCCTCCGTTATACTGAGTTGTTGTTTCCCAACCCAAATCAGTAGCGGCCATCGAACTTGGGTATAAACCGGGCTGAACTGCTCCACCAATTGCCACATTAGTTGAACCGATGAAAGCCTGAGTAACATAACTACCAATTTCCTGGTTACCGGTTTGACCGGCACTTAAACGAAGTTTCAGATTGGATACATAAGAAACATCATCCATAAAATCTTCTTCCGTAATTCTCCATGCGACAGACCCAGAAGGGAAAAAACCGTATTTGGAATTCTCTCCGAATTTTGATGAACCATCCATACGTCCGGTAAATGTCGCCAGGTACTTACTTTTGTAACTATAGTTACCCCTGATATAATAAGAGTTCAGTGAGTTTTTACCATCGCTGCTTGAAGGAGCAGGCCTGGTATAAGTACCAACACCTATGTTGTGCCATTTATAAAAATCATCAAAGAAATTCCTGTTATATGCATTCAAATCCTCCCATGAGTAACGTGACCATGTTGCACCTAACAATCCGGTAATAGCATGATCTCCGATTGTTTTATTATAATTAAAGTAATTTTCAGACTGCCAGTAGAACGAACTCCTTGTTTGTATTTCAGCGTTTCCTACATCTCCCCTGGTTACTTCTCTACCACCATATGCATTGTATTTCTGCCAGTTATCGTCTGCAGCAAAGGTTGTCTTAAAACTCAAATCTGAAGTAATTTTAAAGTCTAGCAAAATATTACCAGTCCACTGCGAACGATCGGTAAATCTTTCAGCTGTTTGACTAACATGCCAGGGTGCCTGTGCATCAACCTCTCCTACAGGGAAGTGAAGGTTTCGTCCGTAAATACCTGAGTATGATCCATATGTACTAGGGTCATTGGGGTATTCAGGTGGAATAATCGGAAAGGCTTCAACAACACCGCGTGAGATACCACCGGAGAAATAGGATACGTCATTGGTTTGTTCCTTACTTTTAGTTATTCCAATTTGCGTACTGATATCCAACCATTTGGCAACTTTAAAGTCGCCGGTAACCCTGCCTGAATAACGACCAAAATCTGAATTTACAAGTAAACCATCTTCAAAAGCATATCCCAGGAATGCCCCCAACCTGGCTTTTTCTGAACCACCTCTAACACTAAACTGATGATTAGTTGAATAAGAAGGCACAAAAATTTTAGCCTCCCAATCGGTATCGAATCTGGGTGCATAATAATTCCCATCCTTACCCATTAAAGGCACACTGTATCCTCCAGGCGTAGTCTGGGTAAACAAATGTGTATATTCAGAATATGTTTTTGCCGAAGCTAACCTGTCTGCAGGCAACATAGACGCATCAACACACAACGCCCAGTTAGGAGTTTTAGCATACTTGTTAATATTCTTCCATGCTTGTTGATAAACATAAAGGAATTCCTCGGCGTTAAGCGCTGGCAGATTTTTTTGTAAAGTTCCCATCGAAACATAACCGTCGTATTCAACTTTTATGTCGCCTACGTTTCCACGTTTTGTTGTAATCATTATAACACCGTTTGCCCCTCTTGCACCATAAATAGCTGTAGCCGAAGCATCTTTCAAAACTTCAAGAGATTCTATTTCGTTAGGATTCAATATGGTAAGTGCATTTTTAACACCAACAACTCCGTCAACAACAACGAGTGGGTTGTTATCGGTATTGATTGAGTTTGTACCGCGGACGCGAATCATTGGTTGTCCGCCGGGTGCACCAGTTCTTTCAATTATCTTAACACCGGCTACTTTACCCGAAATAGCCTGTGAAACGTTAAATGCCGGTTTGTCCAAAAGTCTTTCTGAACTAATACTGGCTACAGAACCTGTTAAGTCGCTCTTTTTTACAGTTCCATATCCGATAGCCACTACTTCTTCAATGCCAATAGTCTCTTCAACCATTGCCACGTTAATAATGGTCTGGTTTCCAACAACAATTTCCTGCGGTCTCATTCCCACAAACGAAAATTGTATAACCGCATCTTCCGGAATGTTGGAAAGTGTATATTCACCATTAGCATTCGTTACTGTTCCAACCGTAGTACCTTTTACAACCAGTGCAACACCAGGTAACGGCAATCCCGAAGAGTCGGTTACTTTACCGGAAACAGATTTTTGCTGTTGCGCATAAAATTCAGTACTGCTTTCAATATTGTTTTTTTCAGGCTTTATCAGTATAAGATTATCCTGACGAACATCAAAAACAACATCCTGCCCCTTAAACAGTTCCGGAAGAATTTCTTCTACTGTTTGATCTGTTATGTTTAGGGACACTCTCTGTTCTACATCCACCTGCTCGCGCTGGTAGAAAAAGCGAAAATCGCTTTGATCTTCAATTTCGCGGAGGACATCTGCCACCCGCTGTTTCTTAACATCAAAACTAAATTTTGTGGCCTGTGAATAAACCGTAGCAGAAACCTGCAGAAAACCAGCCATTAGCAGAATCAACGTTAGTTTCATAGTTAGTAAAAGTTTTCGTTTCTTTCCCAAATACCGGGAAATCCCAAATTCATTTTTTTTCATAGATTTGTAATGATTAATGTGATTAATTATTGGTGTTGACGCACCTTTTAAATGCATTCTGGCCGGCAGTTGTTGACAGCAGCTGTCGGCTTTTTTTAGTTCAGTTAGTTATCCGTTCATACGCTTATCCTCCTTTTATTTTTTGGTTATTAAAATGGTTTGACCTTCTATTTTATATTTTACAGGTAATGTTTCTTTCAGTAAATCAAGTACTTCAAGTATGCTTTCGTTTTTTATTGTACCATCATAATGGCAATCGAGAATTAAATTGTCTGTAACTTCAATGTCAACTCCGTATTTACGCTCCAGCAATATAATCAATTCTTTCAAATTCATATTAACAAAAATGAGTTTATTTTCTTTCCAGGCAGTAAACATTCTGGAGTTTACCTGTTTTACTTCAACTGTCTTTTTCAGAGTATTATAAACCAATTGTTCACCGGGGCGGATCATTTTATTTTCCTTAAGTTTAAGTGTTTCCGACGAAGTAACTTGCACACTTCCCTCCTCGAGGGTAGTTACGATTTCATCATCCGTTTTATACGCCTTTACGTTAAACTTTGTTCCAAAAACATTTACATTATATAACAGGGTATGCACAATAAATGGCCTTGCTTCATTTTTAGTAATATCGAACCAGGCTTCCCCTTCGAGAAATACTTCGCGTTTTCCATTTATGCCATCAACACTATATTTTAATTGAGAGCCTGCATTAAGGTACACGATCGAATTATCGGGTAAAACCAATTGAGAGATCGAGCCCTTGGGAGCAATAGAAGTGTAATATACCGGTTTCGTTTTTTTCAGGTACTGCACCGAAAGCCCCAACAACAAACCAATAATTAATACTGCAGCAATTTTGCCTGCCATTAATAGCTTCTTCTTTATCAGAATGTTTGGCTTTATATGATAATCCAAGTTAATTCTATGATGGATTTTATCGAGGATTAATGACATGTTTTCTGTCGGAATTTCACTCTGAAAACCATTTTCCTCATTCTTCCAATATTCAAAGAGAGTTGGCCGCAATTCGAGGTTATGGTATGGATCGGCAAACAAAATCATCGCCGCTTCCAATTCTTCAGAAGTACAAATACCTTGTATATATTTTCCTGTGATAGATTTTATATTGTGTACTTTATTCATTCGTGTATTGATAATCAACGTTTTTCATTGTCGGTTACTTTAAAATCCCCTCTCCTGAAAGAGGGGATTTCTTCTTTTCTAACTAACCTAAACTAATTTATGAAAAACTTCTGATGAATTCTTTTATTAACAGTAATACGCAGAAGATGGATTACCCCCCAAATAAAAGTTAATTATTTTCTGCTTTGCTCCTATTTTATTAAAAATGTTGATTTTTCTTCTATTGCTATTTTTTTGATCACCAGTTTTTAAAAGTGGAATTCATCCAAAATAACGTACGTATTTTATCTTAAAAAAAACTTCTGTAAAATTAAATTTCAGAAAAAAGAGAAAGGAAAAGCACAACATGAATGAAATCATTACCGAGGCTGAACTTAATATGTTTTAGCGCCAGATTAATCTGGTTTTCAACCGTTTTTACAGAGATATTTAATTGCCCTGCAATTTCTTTGTATGACATTCCATTTTCCCTGCTCAACGTATAAATTTGCTTTCTCTTGGCGGGTAATTCTTCTATAACCATTGCAATCTGCTGGTTCAGAATTTCATAATCGGCTTCAGAATCTGCAGGCAATTCTTCTGTTTTAAAGTAATCCTTCAGATACCTGCGGTATTCCTGTTCCTTTAGTTTCAAACGTAACTGATCTATTATTAAATGGTATGAAATGGTAAAAAGAAATGACTTAAATGATTTAGATGAATCAATTTCATGTCGCTTCACCCATACACGAAAAAAGGTTTCCTGCACTATTTCTTTGGCATCTTCATTGTTTTTAAGCAGTGAGTAGGAGAAGCGGTAAAGTCTGGATGCGTATTTTTCAAAAATAATGTCAAATGATTTTGCGTCGTTGTTCCGCAATTTTGAAATAAGTTTCTTTTCATTTACGGTAGTTAGCTCATTCATAAGAGAAAAAATTAGGATCAAACAGTACTTATTAGTTAAAAAACTTCAATCTTAAATATTTTAAATTCTAAAAATCAAAACAATTCGGAATATCCCCAGACAGATGTAAGCAATGGCAGTCCAGAATGCAATTGTAATGCCCAACACTTCGGGATGCCACACAAAAATTGCAGCTAACCACCCTGTATTTCTTACTATTGCTCTTAAATTTGAACTCATAAAGTTTAGTTTAAATTGACGTTAGTAAAAATACGCAATTCAGTCGAAAGATATTCAATAGTTAAATTTTTATTATGAAGTTCCCTTTTAAATCAAGTTTTATATACTCGCATATTGGATAGTAACACATTTACGAATTAAAAACTTCCAAACCGGTGTCAACGAAACTTCGGTCTTATCATTATTAAATACTTCATAAAACATAGATTTCATTTCGGGTAAATTTTAAAGGTAAAATTCTATCCTGAATATAATGCCGAATAATTTGGTTGTAAAAAAAGGGATACAGATTTCCCGCATCCCCTGAATGGATTAAAATTCAATTAAACAAAAACTACTTCTTTTTGTAGATTTCTTCTTCTTTTTGGTATCCTTCTGAAATAACAGTTAGTTTCAGATTTTCCCGATTAACTACCATTCCATCGTGAAACACCGAAGGAACCAGTATTTCGCCATTACTTATGGTTTGAAATGTATTCTCACATTCCTCTCCCCGCCCCAGTTTCATGGCCAGTTCAGCGGCCGTTGCAGCCATTTTTTCATATGGCTTATAAATGGTGCATGTTTGGTGACCTGCAACAATTTCCTGCAAATTATACAAGTCAGCATCCATACCCGCTAAAAGCACCTTTCCTTCCATTCCTGACTCAACTAATGCTTTCATTACTCCACGGGCAATGGCGTCGTTTCCTGCTATTATTGCATCGACTTCTTTTGTATTCTTTAAAATGTTTTGAGCATGTGTATAACCTTCTGTTTCGTTCCAGGCATCAGTAAATTCGTTATACACAATTTTAATATCTCCTTTTTCAACCAAAGGCTGAAGTTCGTTCATTTGACCCAAATACAAAAACTTACTGTTATTATCGGCTTTTGCTCCGCCAATAATGGCATATTTCCCTACAGGTTTAATTCGGGTGAGGTAATTTGCCTGTAATTCGCCAATTTTAACATTATCGGTTGATACATAATAATCTAATTTACAGTTTTTAATTAACCTGTCGTACGAAATTACTTTAACATTACGAGCATGAGCTTCTTTAACAATTTCAGCAGCGGCTAACTGGTCAACCGGGACCACTACCAAAACGTCAACACCGTTGGCGAGCAGTTCTTTTGCCTGAGCCAGTTGTTTGCTGGCATCGTTATCGGCAATTTCAACTTTTACAGTTCCTCCAAGTTCCTGAACTTTTTCGATAAAAAAGTCCCTGTCGTTTTCCCACCTTTCATGATCCAATGCATGAATTAAAAAACCAACCTGAACAGGTTCATTTTGTTTTTTGCTGCATCCATTCAATAAAAAACCCGTGAGAATTAAACAAATAAAAAATTTCACTGAATAATACATAATATTGATTTTTGTTATGTTCTGATCAATTTACGTATTATATGCTAAAAGGGTTAAATAATAAAAATATTATTGAGTTGTTATGCAACACACGAAAAAATGAAACCTTTTTGTGAGGACATTTCAGAAATTCAGAATTTCGGTGTAAAGTTGCTGAACAGGCAATCCCATTACATTGTAAAAAGAGCCTTCTATATGGGTAATGCCAATGTATCCAATCCACTCCTGAATTCCATAAGCACCAGCTTTATCGACCGGATTATATTCGGAAACATAATGTTCGATTTCGGGTAGTGATAGTTCTTTGAACCGCACATTTGAAATTGAAAAGAATGACTTTTGTTTACGAACCGAAGTCAAACAGACTCCTGAAATTACCTGATGTTCTTTTGCACTTAATTTTTGCAGTATTTTTATGGCTTCCTGTTTATTTTCAGGTTTTCCAAGTACTTCGCCATTTAACCAGACAATAGTATCAGCCGTAATCAGTAAATCATTCTCTTTCAGTGTTTTAATAAATGATTTTGATTTCAGTTCTGCCAGAAATACAGGAATCTCTTCTTTGGTAAGATTTACGGGATAATTTTCAACTTCGTCGTTAATTAAAACTTTAAAATTAATTCCCAGCGAGGTAAGCAACTCCTGCCGGCGGGGCGATTTTGAAGCAAGAATATAATTATAGTTGGGTAACCAATTCATTTCAGAAAGCATTATTAAACAGCATATCTTTTGTAAACCATTTATTCTGGGCGCGTAAAGTTTGTTCGATTACATCGCGCACGCAACCTTCACCTCCATTTTTACCGGAAATATATTTCGAAATGGCTTTTATATCTGCAACGGCATCTTTGGGACAAACCGGGATTCCAACTTCAGTCATTATTTTGTAATCTACCAAATCATCTCCCATAAATAAAATGTTTTTTGCATCGATACCGGTTTTCTCAACAAAATCATATAAACATTCCGTCTTGTCGCGAACGTTGTCGTAATAATGAACCACTCCCAGTTTTTCGTGACGCAAACGAACCCTCTCGATGTATCCACCTGTAATTACTCCAACAGGAAATCCCAAATTAATTGCATTTCGAATGGCAAATCCATCTTTTACATTTGCAGTCCTGACCGGGTCGCCATTCTCATTTAGCGCTGAAGTATCACAGGACAAAACACCATCAACATCGAAAATAAATGCTTTTATATTTTTGAGTTCCTCTTTGAAAAATGCCATGATTCATTTTTTATAATGTTCAAAAATACTTTTTGAAACCGACATGTACAATTGCTGGTAGTCGCAGAAATTATTTAATTCGTTGAAATGGGCATTAATAGTATTTTCATCGAAACGAACCGCCGGTCCGGTTTGCGCTTTTTCAGGCTCCAATTCCTGAATTTTTTTCGCCGTTTCGAGAATCAACGGTTTTAAATAGTCGAACGAAATGTCTTTTGATTTAAGAATGTCGGCTGCTATTGTGTAAAAATGATTCACAAAATTGCAGGCGAAAACTGCTGAAATATGCAGCATCTTTCTTTTTTCAGAATTCATTACTGTTACCGAATTGGAAATCTTACGTGCAAGTTGAAGTAAAATTTGCTCATTTTTGTCAGAATTCGACTCAACAAATATGGGTATTTCATTAAATTCTACATCCCGGTTTTTTGAAAAGGTTTGTAACGGATAAAAAACACCGATGTTGTCAGAATAGTTTTCAAGCACTGTAAGTGGCAGACTTCCAGAACAATGAATTATCAATTTATTGTTGAAATTAATTTTTGATAAAACCTCTTCGACGGCAGAATCTTTTAATGCGACAAAATAAATGTCTGCATGATTATCAATTTCGTTAATTGAAGTTATGAAGTTTGTTGAGAGAATCTCTGCAAGTTCTTTTGCCGACTCTTCGGTACGACTGTAAATCTGCGATATTTTATATCCGCTGTTTTTAAAGGCCTTTGAAAGATGTGTGGCAAGATTTCCTGCACCTATAAAACAAAAACTCAGGCTCATTATTTTCGAAATTAAGGTTCAAAAATAATAAGCCTGAATGAATGTACCAATTGTATTGGTAAAATACGCGGTATAATTATTTCGCGCCGGCAGCGTTTAGTCTGTCGTTAACAACTTTCCAGTTAACAACATTCCAAAAAACATTTACATAATCAGCCCTTTTGTTCTGATATTTAAGATAATAGGCATGTTCCCAAACATCCAGACCGAGAATCGGTGTACCTTTTTCTTCAACCACATCCATCAATGGATTATCCTGATTTGCAGTTGACGATACAAAGAGTTTACCGTTTTTATCAACCGACAACCATGCCCAACCACTTCCAAATCGAGTCATTGCTGCTTTGTTGAATGTTTCCTTAAAGGTTTCCATTGAACCAAAATCCTTTTCAATAGCAGATTTCAAACCAGTGGGAATTTCGTTTTTTACACCGGTCATATTTTCCCAGAAAAGATTATGATTGTAAAAACCACCAGCATTATTTCTAATAACAACCGGTTGTTTACTGATATTTGCAAAAATCTGTTCAAGAGGAGTTTTCAACAAATCTGTTCCCTCGGCAGCAGTCATGAAATTTGTGTAATATGCCTTGTGATGTTTCGTGTAATGAATTTCCATGGTTTGCGCATCAATGTAAGGCTCCAAAGCATTGTACGCATATCCGAGTTCTGGAAATTTATGCCCTTCAAATGCTTCAGTATCATTTGTAAATGATGTTAACAAACTTAATGATGTAACTGAAATTACAACTAGTCCAATTAATGTAACAATATTTCTTCTCTTCATTTTAATTATATTTTGATTTTTAAACTGAAACAAGAAGAAGATAAAAAGGTTCGTTTTTATTGCATAGAAAGTATCTATGTATCATCGATATTGCCCAATTAATATTTGACAATTACATCTAAAAATTCGTCAGCTAATATTTGTTTTGTCAGAAAGAGTCAAATATGAAACATCGGGTTGAATCACAAACAGACAATAAAAGAAAAGGAAAAATGTGCTTCCCATGTGGGTTTCAAAATTAGAATCGGAAAAGTTGGCAAAAAACAGGAAAACCAGGAAAATCAGGAATAACGGATCGCGGTAACTTTTTGTTTTGATTACCGGATAAACAATGAAAAACATAATTGTGACAAATCCAACAAATCCAAATTTCACCAAATAATTTAAATACTGGTTATGTGATGATGCATAAAGTCCTTTGTCAAGTTTCGAATTGTTACTGATGTATGCATTTCTAAATTCTTCTTTCCAGTTTCCAACTCCAACCCCAAACCAAAAATTATTTTTAATAATTGTTATTGCAGCTTTGGCATATTCTATACGCTGCGAAAACGACTGGTAACTGGGATAACCTGTTTTCGAATACATGTAATATTCCCATACCGTTTGATAGATTCGTGGATACAAAGAATAGTTTTTGGTTTGAAATATGATATTGGCTATTCCATTTTCCACATTTTGAATGTCCTGAGGAGTTAATGATTTGATTCCATCTGCATCCTTTCTTAATCCTTTAGATGTTAAATACCTGATTAAAGTTGCATGTAACGGGTAACCATTGGGGGCGATATCATCATATTTAATGCTCGATATTTTATTCCATTCAGCACGCATTTCATCGTTGCAAACATATAAATAGGTGTAATGACCATTCTCAACTGCCGGATTTTCAAAATCGTGTGTATAACTATTCCCGAGCGATGTAGTTTTTTCAATCGAAGCTTTATCTACTTTTTCAATATCATAAAACGAAAATATGACCCAGAACACATACAATGCCGGAATCAAAATAATTCCCAAAAGAAGGCAAAGCAGAATTGTCCGATATTTTTTTTTGATTTGAATAAGAAGGTAAATCGAAAAAAACAGGCTTGCCCCAAATGCAATTAACCCAGTTAACGATTGCTGAAAAAATAGAAAAGCGAGAAAATAAAATGCCAAAAGCAGCAGCCCTGTTTTGATTATTATACTTAATGTTCCATAATTTCGCTGAACCAGAAGTATCAGAAACCAAAAAATCAAAATAAGTTGAAAACTAAATCGGATATGTGATATTAAACTTATTTTATGTACTCCAAAATTTCCAGTTTCACTTCTTAACAGCCAATTAATAACAGCAATTACAGTTGCCCCAAAAATAGCCAGGGTAAATGCATAAAACAAAAATCTTTTTTGGCAAATGGTCAAAGGTTTCCCCAGCATAAAAGCAATTGGAATTATTAAAAAGAACAAAGCTTTTTTAAGGTCGTAAAGTGAGTTTTCTGCTTTAAAAAAGATAATGAAACTAATCAAATAAATCATGAATATGCCCGGGATGAAAAGCAGAATTCTGTTTTCCTTAGATCTTTCTATTTTATTTTTCCATGTATCTTCAAGTAAAGCAACACCCAAAACAATACCACCAAAAATCGAAACTAACGCCTGAGAAAAAGGTAAAACCAAAACAAAACCTAAAAGAGAAAGAAAAAACCAGCTAAAATCGATTTTTTGGGTAAAAGTTTTAATCATGTAGAAAATGTTTTGATTGAAACGAATGACCTTAACAGATATTGCAAAAAAGAGGAATAAAAAAGCCCGTGCTCAGAAGAACACGGGCCTGTAAAGTTGGCAGCGACCTACTCTCCCACTGTTACGCAGTACCATCGGCGCTGGCGGGCTTAACTTCTCTGTTCGGTATGGGAAGAGGTGGTGCCCCGCCGCTATAGCCACCTAAAATCTTTAATGG
>DATITY010000602.1:0-6797 GCA_035467235.1 Draconibacterium sp.
GCACGGGCATCTGAAGCCTGTTTCATTCGTTCCTGAATGGTGGAAACTCCGGAATTCATGAATCCGTTTCGCCTTACTACACCTGAATTAAACATGCTCAGGGTTGCCACGGATTTAAAGCGTTTGTCGGTTTGAGCTGCCTTTAAAGTATAACCGCCGCCGCCGCAAATGCCTAATACACCTATACGGCTGGCATCAACTCCGGCATATTGGGTAATAAAATCCGCCATTCCGCGGATATCTTCGATTCGGTTAGCGGGCTTGTCAATATTACGCGGCATTCCGCCACTGGCTCCCTGGTACGATGCATCGGCTGCAATCGCAATGTACCCCGATTCTGCAAGTCGTTGTGCATACAATCCGGCTACCTGCTCTTTTACTCCACCGTTTGGGTGAGCCACCACTACAGCCGGATATTTCTTCGACTGGTCATAGTTGGCAGGTTTGTAAATGTTGGCAGCGATATCAATTCCATTCAGTTTATAGGTTACCGGATGGATATTCACCTTGCCCTGTACATTTTCTGTGATGGCATCCCCGTAAACCAGTCCGAAAGGATTGGTGGGTTTGGTTTGAGCCAAAGTTGTGATACTTAATGTTGCTAACATAATTGTCAAAAAATTTTTCATTTTAATCTTCTTCTGTATTAGTTTTAAATTCGTTTTTTATTTTGACGTTGTCAGGTGCTACACACGCTGACAAGTCAGAGGACACTAACCTGTCAACGTCGCCAGACTTGACAGCGTTAACGAAACTTTCATTTATCTAGTCCTTTTTCTTTTAGCCATTCCGACATCAAATCGGCAATTTCAATATTATTCATATCGGAAAACGGGAAATGGGTATTGCCTTTTATCCCTATTTCAGGCAGATGCACCACAGTAACATCACCGCCATGTTTGTTTACACAATCGCGCCACAACCTAGCCATTTCGAGGCGGGCGCGCCATCCATCCTGACCCGGATTATTCATAGGTTTTTCGGGTATAAAGTCACCATAGTAAATGATAATCGGGATTTTGGTGAGCTTCATAAAATCTGACATTGGCACACTACCAGCGGTGAGTGACCCTCCGGCCATTGGAATGGGTCTGGGAACTTCTCCTTCGGGAAACAAAAAGCCACTTCCGGGTTCGTAGGAAACAATGGCTTTTATATTCTGATTTTTGATTGCAGTACCCCAACCCATTCCCCCGGAATGTGAATGCGAAACAAGAATTCCCGGACCAATTTTATCAAACAGCGCTGAGACTGCATTTGCATTTACATTAATATCGATTGGCCCTACATTGGGAACCATCTGACGAAAATATTGATTGAGTGCCTCTGTGTCTTTTGAGAATTGTACCCCTTCGAAATAGTCAGGCCAGATTCCGACACGAAAAGTACCAAACCATCCCTGTTCATCGGGTGTTGGATTAATGGTACCTGTCACAGTACTGCGGCTTGCGTTTCCGCGTCGTGGCTGGTCAATCAAGTAAACCGGAAAGCGTCGGCGTAAAAAGATATTCTGAAATCCTTCTCGCCCATCGGGAGTGGTTTCCCATGTTTTGGAAAACTGTCCGATGCCATGCCACATCACCAGCGGATATTTGCGGGCTTTCACCGGAACCTGGTAAAAAACGTAGGCATGGTCACCATGAAAGGTTTGCCCTTCCGGGGTTTGGTTGTATGGATTGAAAGTGCCGGGATTTGTAATTACAGTTCCTCCGACTGCAAAACTGCCCTGTTCACGAATCTTCAAAGGTTTTTGTTTTGCAGAGGCAAAAGAGTTCATGCTTATAACAGTCAGTAATAGCAGGAGGGTATTCAAAAGGTTCATACACATTCTGCAACCAAAAGGTGTGTCGTTGAACTGTACTGTTTTTCGATTAGAATTCATTTTTCCCATTTCACTGTTTTTATATTCTACAAAGGTACGTACTTGTGAGTCAGGCTTAGTTATACAGTTTACTGCATCTTCTACCATTTTTACTGATCTGGCTGACAGAATGTTTACAATGAAGATGGAATACTTAAATTTGTTTCAGAAAGACAAAAGTTGAGATGGAACGGATTTACAGATTTGATACTGTTTTCGAATATAACAACCTGAATAATCACGAAACACTTCACCCTTTGGTGAGTGTCATCGATTTTTCAAAAGCCAATCCACGGTCGTGGGGTGGAGAAAAAAAGGTCAGGATAAACTATGGCATGTATTGCATTTTTTTGAAAGATGTGAAATGCGGCGACCTGAAATACGGACGTAATTACTATGATTATCAGGAAGGAACATTGGTGTTTGTAGCGCCGGGGCAAGTGATGGAAATAGAAAATGACGGACAGGTTTACCAGCCCAAAGGTTATGCGCTGGTGTTTCATGCCGATTTACTTCGCGGAACTTCGCTGGCAAAAAGCATCAACGATTATCACTTTTTTAGCTACAACGCCAATGAGGCTTTGCACCTGTCGGAACGCGAAAGGCAGATTGTGCTTGACAGTTTTTCAAAAATAGAATCTGAACTGCATCAAAACATCGACAAACACAGCAAGAAACTCATCGTCACAAATATCGAGCTGTTTCTGAATTACTGCGAACGGTTTTATGACCGCCAGTTTATTACAAGAGATAACGCAAACAAGGGAATTTTAGAAAAGTTTGAAGAACAGTTGAATGGTTATTTTACTTCAGATAAACCACAGAAAATGGGTTTGCCATCTGTAGCTTATTTCGCTGAAGAACTGCACCTTTCGGCCAATTATTTTGGTGACCTGATTAAAAAAGAAACAGGAAAATCGGCTAAAGAATACATTCAGAATAAAATAATTGACCTTGCCAAAAATAAGACTTTCGATTCGGGTAAAACAGTGAACGAGATAGCCTACGAACTGGGCTTTAAATATCCGCAGCATTTTACGAGGCTGTTTAAACAGCGGGTGGGAGTAACACCCAACGAATACAGAATAATGAATTAAAGTAAAAGAGGATGGAGTTTTAAATCCATCTTCTTTTAAAATTTTAAATCGATTTTGTTATTTTATTGTTTTCCAGAAACTTATTGAGCCACTTTCACACACATCATCCGGCTTTGGTCGCGTATCAACAGTTTTCCGTCGGCCAGTGCTATTGGCGCCCAGTTTTGTGTTCCAAATCGTGAGGCTCCCGGGTCATCACTTTTTTGTTCAGCAAGCAACTCTGCCTTTGCCAATGGTTTGAATGCGGAAGGATCGGGTTCAATCAGGTATAGAGTCGTTGCACCATCGGTAGCCAGAATCAGTCCGTCGGCCAGAATCATACTGCCTTTGTTGAAATCAGGATCCTTTTTTGTTTTCCACATAATCTGACCATCCATGTTCATGCAAACCATGCCGTCGCGGCGATTGTTTGTTCCGTATTCAGCATAGAAATAACCGTTATGCAACAGTGGCGTTTTGGTTTGGTCGCCAAATTCTTCGGTTCTGAAAAGCTCAGTGGTTCCATAACTGCCATCCGCCTTTTTTACAACTTTAATCATAAGTGCGCCAAGTTCATAACCACCTGTGATAAGCAGTTTGTTATCACCGGCATCTACTGCGCCGGGCACCGGAATACCGCAAATCCAGTTTGTAAATTCCCACAAAATTTTACCAGTAAGGGGTTCAATTCCAACAACTTTCCCATTCACTACCGGAGTGCCTCCTCTTCCACCTGATGAAGCAGTAATCATCACAAGTTGGTCTTTCCCATCGATTTTTACAATTGCCGGACTTACATATCCAACAGCACCCAGCGAAGGAGTTGCCCATTTCACATTTCCGGACAGCTTTTCGTAAGCGACAACTACGGCTTTGGGAGCTTGTGACGCCAAAATCAGCAAATCGCCATAAATTAAAGGACACTGTGAAATTGCCCATTTCGGAATTTCCTCACCGCCATAATCTTTCCACACATTTTTATTCCACACAGGTTTGTGAGTGTTGATGTCGAGGCAGTAAAGGTCACCGTAAGGTCCGCATGAATAAACATGTTTGTCGTCCACAATCGGAACGCTTCGTGAACCGGGAAACATTACCGAACCCGCAGCATTGTATGCAAAATTCCAAAGTTCCTTACCTGTGGAAAGTTCAAAACAGCGGAGGTTGTCGCCCACTTTATCATCACGGTCGAGCAAATAGACTTTGCCATCTTTAACTACAGGGCCACCGTAACCAATTCCTACGTTAACGGTCCATAAAACCTCAGGCCCAGTTTCAGGCCAGGTGCGTAAAATACCTTTTTCGTCAGACTTGCTGTTTCTGTGTGGACCGAGATACTGTGGCCAGTCCTGGGCGTAAATATTCATTACAAAAACAAGTAAAACAAAAACTGTAATAAAGAATCGTTGCTTTTTCATATTGGTGTTACTTTAAGTTTTATAAAGTTATTAATTATGTTCGATGTTATTTAATTGTGCTGTTTTTACAAAGTACATTTCAGATAAATTAAAAATACTACTATAGACTAACATATCTCAAGTTAGTTTAATACAGAAGGTTACTATAATCTAATAATTTATTAAAAAAGCATATGATTTATAGCAATTTGCGCAATAAAATTCAAAGCAAATTGCCAAAGAGAAAATTTTGGAATTATAAAAATAAATACGGTTGCCGTTTAATCGCTCCTGATTTCCTGCTTTTTGTGATTTTGATTTATTGTTCCGGATAAATAATGACTACATTATTTTTTTTGAACATACTGATGCTGCTGTTCATGAAATGCTCGAAAGATCGGTGGTATGATATGGCTTTTTTTCGGGAATGAACAAATAACAGTAATTCGGAAGAGGTATGTTTTATTAGATTATCGGATAAATGTTTAAATGAGCTTTTATGGAAACTAAAATATTTGATTGAATTGTTTTTTACGATGTAACTCTTTATTGCTTCGTTGGTTAATGCTGAATCGCAGTTTATTTTAATTTTTAGTTTCAATCTTTCGGCAAGGGTGGTCAAGGTTCCCAACCAAAGCGAAAAGCCATTTTCAAACTGGGCATTTTCAGGACAAAACAGTGAAATTTTGCGCACTTCGCGAAATGAAGTTGGTGTTTTTAAAACCACTATCATTCGTTCTGTTTTTTCCAGGAGATTATCCAACACATTTCCGAACAAAATATGAAACGGAATGGTGTGATTGTTCCATCCAAGAATTATTGCTGTGGCAACCAATTCTTCAGCCGCCCTCACAATGCCGTTGGTAACGTTATTATCGATTCTTGAACTTGTCTCGAATATTACATCTGTATGAAGCGATTCAATTACTTTTTGAATTGCAGCCTGATTTTCGTCTATTTTTTCCCTTACCTGATTACCACTGGTAAAAACGGTAAGCGGGTAAACAGGTACACTGTCATTTTTATCTTTGATAAGAACAGCAAATTCGAGCAGGTTTTCCATATTGGCCGGATTGGCAACCGGGACCAGAAATTTATGTCTTATGCCAATATTTCGCGTAAGGGTTTCATTTTCTTTTAAAAGAATTTTTTTACCTGCATACCGTGTTATATAAGAACTTGCAATACAAGTGGTTAAAATAAGGATTACTGTTCCGTTTAATACCGATTCGTTTACAATACCAGTATTATAGCCGATGAGAATGATTGCAATTGCTGATGCGGCGCGGGAAACACTGAGCCCGAAAATTAAATTGCCTTCGGATACCGAAAGACGAAAAAACTCTTTTGATATAAACGCAGCCAGAAATTTGCCTAAAATGGCAGTTGCAATAAGAATCAAAGCCAATCCTATTTCGCCTGGATGATCGAGATAAACCTTGAAATTGGCAAGCATACTAATCGAAATCAAAAAGAAAGGAATAAACATATTATTCCCGATAAATTCTATTCGTCGGTAAAGTGGAGAGCTGTTAATAATTTGCCTGTTTAGAACCAATCCGCTGAAAAACGCCCCAATGATTGGTTCAATTTTTAAGATGTAGGCAATTGTCGCCGAAATGAAAAGCATAACCAAAACGAAAATGTATTGCACACCCAAATCACCCTCGTATTTACTTAAAAAAATACGTGAAATTCTGGGGACAACCATAAAAACGATAAAGAGGAATAAAAAAAAATCTATCCCAAGCACAATGAGACTTCCCATATCAAAACCCTCTTCAGCAAAATTTGTAATCAATTCCATGGCAACCAGGGCCAGAATGTCGGCAATAATGGTAGCTCCAACAACAATGGTTACAATTGATTTATTGACGATCCCAAGTCTTCCAAGCAGGGGATAGGAAATGAGTGTGTGAGAAGAAAGCATGGCGCCAATCAGCAATGAAGCGTTATCAGAAAGGCCAAGGAAAGTACTGCAAACAAAATATCCCAGCACAAACGGAACAGCAAATGAGGCCAGCCCAATAAATATACTCTTCGATTTGTTTTCAATAAAATCGATCAGGTCAATTTCAAGTCCGGCTAAAAACATCAGGTAAAGTAAACCGATAGTACCAAATAATGTAAATTCCAAATCGGAAGGAATTAGGTTAAAACCGTGAGGGCCAATTATTGCGCCACTTAACAACAAACCTACGATGGAAGGAATACGTATCCGCTCAAAAAATACCGGCCCGATTAACAGGATTAAAAGTACAAGAGCGATAATAATTACCGGTTCTGTAAAAGGTAGAGCAAAATTAAAAATATTTAAAAAAAGCATATCTGGTTTTGTTTTTTCATTTTAAGGCTGCCAATAGTTAATCCTTTTAAAAAATCATAATCCAGTCTGAAATAGTTTTACATTAAAATAACTAAAGAACTTTCAATTCATCCTTTCTTTGATTAATTGTTGATGTT
>DATITY010000603.1:0-3370 GCA_035467235.1 Draconibacterium sp.
TATAATTGCAGCACCTTTAATTCCAAAAAACGGACGTTCGATTTTGCAGGAAGCAGAATTGCTTATGCAACAAGGCTTTACCAGACTTGAAACCAACAACGAAATATTAAAAATTGATGAACTGGTAAAAACCGGTACTGATAAGTTTTGTAATGGCGCTTGTAATATTGTTATCGACAGGGTTTCGGTTGATTTGGATGAAGACGCACAAAGTAGAATGGCCGATTCGGTTCAGACTTCATTTTTCGAGGGTCACGGTGAATGTGTCTTAAAGGTATTTCTATCCGATGAAATTGTCAGCCGTTCGTTTTCGAACCTGTTTGAAGCCGATGGACTGGAGTTTGAAGAACCCTCAGTGCACATGTTTAGTTTTAACAATCCGGTTGGAGCCTGCCCCACTTGCGAGGGATACGGAAAAGTAATCGGGATTGACGAAGACCTGGTTATCCCCAATAAATCACTTTCAATTTATCAGGATGCAGTTGCCTGCTGGAAAGGGGAAAAAATGAGTGAATGGAAAGACGAACTGGTTTATGCCGCCGAAAAATTCAACTTTCCGATTCATAAACCTTTTTATGAATTAACCGATGCACAAAAATTTCTGGTCTGGACCGGCAACAAACACTTTCAGGGACTTAACCAGTTTTTCAAAATGCTGGAAGAAAACAGCTACAAAATACAATACCGTGTAATGCTTTCCAGATATCGTGGAAAAACCACCTGTCCCGAATGTAAAGGCAGCCGCTTAAAAAAAGAGGCCGGTTATGTAAAAGTTGCAGGTAAATCTTTACAGGAATTAGTTTTAATGCCGGTTTCAGAGTTAATGACGTTTTTTGCCCAAATAAAATTAAGTGATCATGACATTGAAATTGCCAAACGAATTTTAATTGAAATAACGAGCCGGCTTAATTTTCTTTGTGATGTGGGATTGGGCTATCTTACATTAAACCGGCTTTCATCAACACTTTCGGGAGGCGAATCGCAACGCATTAATCTGGCAACTTCGCTTGGAAGCAGTTTGGTTGGCTCATTGTATATTTTGGATGAACCCAGTATCGGATTGCATTCCCGCGATTCAGCAAGGCTGATAAAGGTTTTACGCCAGCTTCAGAAAATTGGGAATACAGTTTTAGTGGTTGAACACGATGAGGAAATCATCAGGGCAGCCGACGAAATCATTGATATCGGGCCATTTGCAGGTGTGCATGGAGGAGAAGTTGTTTTTCAGGGAAACCATACCGAACTTCAGAATAAACCTGAAAGTCTGACAACAAAATATTTAACAGGTGTGGAAAAAATTGAAGTGCCGAAACATCGCCGTAAATGGACTAATTTTATCGAAGTATTGGGGGCCAGGGAAAATAACTTAAAAAATCTGACAGTTAAATTTCCTCTCAATGTTTTAACAGTTGTAACAGGTGTAAGTGGTTCCG
This sequence comes from Draconibacterium sp., assembly GCA_035467235.1. Taxonomy (GTDB): domain Bacteria; phylum Bacteroidota; class Bacteroidia; order Bacteroidales; family Prolixibacteraceae; genus Draconibacterium. Next base: position 1,434 of record DATITY010000603.1, read on the forward strand.
GAAAATCTTCACTGGTTTCCAAAATTTTATCCCCGGCGCTTACAAAAATACTTGGAGGTTACGGTGAACGAACCGGCCACCACGATGCAATTCTGGGCGATTACAAGCAAATTACCGCGCTCGAATATATTGATCAGAATCCAATCGGAAAATCATCGCGTTCAAATCCGGTAACCTATTTAAAAGCTTACGACGAGATTCGAAAATTGTATTCCGAACAGCAATCGGCCAAAATGCAGGGATTAAAGCCTTCGCACTTTTCGTTTAATGTTGATGGCGGGCGCTGCGACGAATGCCAGGGAGAAGGCACCATAAAAGTGGAAATGCAGTTTCTGGCCGATGTTTACCTGATTTGCGAAAGTTGCAATGGGAAACGTTTTAAGGAAGATATTCTTGACGTTCGATACAGGGAAAAAAATATAGACGATATTCTGAATTTAACGGTAAATCAGGCAATCGAATTATTTTCGCAGGGGAAAAGTTCGACTGAGAAAAAAATTACCAAACGGCTGCAACCATTGCAGGATGTGGGTTTGGGGTACATAAAACTTGGACAATCGTCAAGCACGCTTTCCGGTGGAGAAAGCCAGCGTGTAAAACTGGCGTCATTTCTTGCACTTGAAAAAGACTCCCCCACCCTTTTTGTATTCGACGAGCCAACTACCGGGCTTCATTTTCATGATATCCGTAAACTGCTCGATTCATTTAATGCACTTATTTCGCGTGGCCATTCAATTATTATTATCGAACACAATTTAGAAATCATTAAATCGGCCGACTGGGTAGTCGATCTGGGGCCTGAAGGTGGTGACAAAGGTGGTGAACTGATTTTTGAAGGTACACCCGAAAATCTTGTAAAAGTCGAGAAATCATACACCGGATTAGCATTAAAAGGAAAGTTATAAAATCAAAAAACAATCTTATTTCAGAATCCAAATATTACAAAACAGTTTATTATGAGGACATTATTCCGGATTAACTTATTGATTTGCACTTGTATTATATTTTCCATCAATACAACAAACGCATGTACCAACTTTCTTATCACAAAAGGTGCGTCAGTCGACGGTTCAACTATGATTTCTTATGCAGCCGATTCACACATCCGATATGGCGAATTGTATTTCAGCCCGGCAAAACAGTGGCCAACCGGCAGTATGGTAACCATTTACGATCGTGGCACAGCAAAACCGTTAGGGCAAATTCCGCAGGTTGAATATACCTACCAAACCATTGGATTTATGAATGAACACCAGGTTGCAATCGGCGAATCAACCTTTGGCGGACGAATCGAACTGGTTGATTCCACTGGTTTGATGGATTACGGTGCACTAATGTTTTTAGCTATCCAGCGTTCAAAAAGCGCGCGCGAAGCCATCAAAGTAATTGCCGGGCTAATTGAAAAATATGGATATGCCAGTTCAGGAGAATCATTTTCAATAGGCGACCCTAACGAAGTATGGATTATGGAACTGATTGGAAAAGGCAACAACCGACAATTTGATGAAAAAACAAAGGAATATTTTAATACTCAAAAAGGTGCGGTTTGGGTAGCCGTTCGCATTCCTGACGGATGCATTTCAGCTCATGCCAACCACGCCCGTATTACAACTTTTCCGAAAGAAGACGGGAAACGCAGTATCAGCAGTAAAAATCTGAACGAGATTTTCGAACCTGAAGTTGAAATTGTTTATGCACACGATGTGATTTCGTTTGCACGTGAAAAAAAATATTTTGACGGAAGTGACGCTGAGTTCAGTTTTAGCGATGTGTATGCGCCTCTTAATTTTGATGCTGCCCGGTTTTGTGAATTACGTGTCTGGAGCATGTTTAATGAGGTTTCTGACGAAATGGGTAAATACTGGGAATATGCCAAAGGTGATATTTCCAAAGACAGGATGCCGCTTTTTATAAAACCAAATCGCAAATTAACTCCG
>DATITY010000604.1:0-2765 GCA_035467235.1 Draconibacterium sp.
GCCCACTACAAAAAAAATTGTTTACCGGCTCCCGTTGAGAGATTTCCCACAAATCAGGGGAACAATGAGCACATTTTCCGGAATTACCTGGCAAAAAAACGGAAGTGATTACGATTTGTACTGGAGTGTTTCCAATAGTTCGGGAGTATCGTTTGTTGTAAAAGCTTTGTGGGACAGCAAAAAGCTCGATATTACAAAAACGTTCATATTTTCGGCCGAAAGCCCCTCAAAAACTGCAATTCCGAATGAACTGCTGGTGCTTGTGGAGCAGGGAAAAACCATGCTTTATGTGGTTCTGAATGGAAATGATAAACTGGTGAAGATCAACGCGGAAACAGGAGATATTATCTGGTCGTTACCGACAGGTGTGGCTCCATACGGGCTGGCATTGGCCAATCAGAAATTATATGTAACCAATTGGGCAGGAGGAGTTCCTGATTCAAACGATGCTAATGTTGCCGGCACTCCGTGGGGCAAGGCAAAAGTTGATGCCCGGACAGGCGCAACCCGCGAAGGGACAGTTTCGGTTTTTAATCCGCAAAACGGTGTGCTTTTAAAAGAAATAACTGTCGGTCTGCATCCCAACGACATAATTACTGACCGTGACGGGAAATATATTTATGTTGCAAATGCAAACAGTGACAATGTTACCGTCATCGATTCCCAAACCGATAAAGTAGTTGAAACAATTTCGGTAAGACTTGGCGAGGAAGAAAATCCATATTTTGGTGATTCTCCCAACGGATTGGGTATTACTTCCGATGGAAAAACGTTGTTTGTTGCCAACGGCATGGATAATGCAGTTGCTGTTGTAAATCTTGGAAATTTCAATTCAAACGATTCAGTTAAAAGCCGAGTTGAGGGTTTTATCCCGACATCCGCTTATCCGGGAGCAGTTTGTGTTTTCAGGGATTCGTTGCTTTTTGTTCCGAATATTGAAGCTGAAGGTGCACGGTTGGCAAGTCCCACGGATACAGTTGGATATAAATCTTACAACAGCCATAACATGCTGGCATCGGTTTCGGTAATTCCCATTCCAGATAAAAATAAACTCGCAGATTATACAAAAACAGTTAAAGAAACAAACCAGTTTTTCAGGATTGCGTTGGCAAGTAAACTTCCGCGTGAAAACATAGACCCGGTTCCGGTACCTGCAAGAATCGGGGAACCATCGGTTTTTAAACATGTGGTTTATATTATCAAGGAAAACCGTACTTACGACCAGATTTTGGGTGATATGACCGAAGGCGACGGCGACCCTTCTCTTTGTGTTTTCGGGAGGGAAATTACACCCAACACGCATAAAATCTGTAAAGATTTTATGTTGATGGACAATTTTTACGTGTCGGGAAAATGTTCAGCAGAAGGACACCAATGGACTGATATGGCAATTGTTACCGATTACATTGAGAAGAATATGAGAGCCTGGTTCCGCAGTTATCCGCATGTTCAGGAAGATGCAATGGTTTATGCACCCTCCGGATTTATCTGGGACAACGCTATTAAACACGGAAAAAATGTCAGGATTTATGGCGAAGCCTGTGCGCCTGAATTTAATGAGGCAATTACACGTGATTCTATTTACAAAGGCTTTTTAAAAGGTGAAAAGTTTGAATTTAAAAACACAACTACAATAGAACCAGTCTGGAAAATAATGAGTCAGGAATATCCATGTTATGGTTCAACAAAAATACCCGATGTTTTGAGGGCAGATGCATTTATAAAAGAACTGAAACAATACGAAAACATGGAAGGCGACCAGTGGCCAGAACTGATAATCATTGCATTACCTAACGATCATACGGGAGGAACAAGGCCAGGAATTCCAACGCCGCGGTCGATGGTGGCAGATAATGATTTGGCGCTTGGACAGATTATCGAAGCCATTTCGAAAAGCAGATTCTGGAAAAACACAGCCATTTTTGCCACCGAAGATGACTCACAGGCGGGATGGGACCATGTTTCGGCTTACCGCACTGTTGGATTGGTTGCAAGCCCGTATTCAAGATTAAACAAAACCGTAAAAACAAATTACAACCAGGTTTCAATGGTAAGAACCATCGAGCAGATTCTTGGCCTTCCACCCATGAATGTTATGGATGCAACGGCCAGCCCGATGTTCGGGTGTTTTTCTAATAAAATAAATGAAACACCATACAGTTCAGTTCCCAATGAAATTCCACTGGATGAAATGAATCCGGAATTATCGCAATTGAAAGGTACAGCTTTAAACTACGCGAAAAAAAGCATGGAGCCGCAGTTTGAGAAAATTGATGCTGGTGACGATGATTTGTTTAACCGTATCATTTGGTGTGCCATGAAAGGAAAAGAATCGTATCCGGCAAAATACAGCGGAAAAGAAGAGGAGGAGGAATTGGAATAGGGTTCACCGGCAAAAACAATAAATATTTTTCTATTGTAATGACAAATTTAATAAAGAATTTGTCATCATAACGACAAATTTAATATTAAATTTGTCACTGAAGATTATTACTAATTGATATTATGGCTTTAATACATCGCAAATTACAGGACAAAATTGAAAGTCGGATTCAGCCAGGAAAAGTTATTATTATTGCAGGGGCACGAAGAACCGGGAAAACCGTATTGCTTAAGGAAATCATGAAAAGCTTCGAAGGGGCATATCTTTATCTGAATGGAGAAGATTATACAACTGAACTGATACTTCAAAACAAAGGAATTGAAGAATATAAAAACCTGATTGGAAATAGTAAATACCTGGTAATCGACGAAGCCCAAAAGAT
>DATITY010000605.1:0-1639 GCA_035467235.1 Draconibacterium sp.
GTACGAAATAATTCAATTCCTATTTTTTATTAAATTGTAAAACCATGTTTCTGAAATCTTCTGAAATTCTAAATTTAAAAACCAGGAACAAATATAAAATACTTATTGCAATGGATTTAATAAAAATGCTGATCACCGGCATTTCCGTTATTTTCACAAAATAAAATGGTAAAAATAAAACGCCTATGATACCGAGAAGCACCCAGGTTTTAGCAGTAAAAGGCTGCATCTGCATTTTTTTTTGCACGTACATGATTCTCGATAAGCTAAATACGAAGATCACGATCAGCGTCGACAAGGCGGCTCCGTTGATTCCCATGATTTCGATCAAGTACTTGTTCAGTAAAATCACACTTACTGACATAGCAATGGAATAATAAAAAAAACTCCGGTAGTACTTGGAATTGCTCAGTATCGCTGCATTTGTGCCCAGCGCGAGTTTGATGAGCTCTGAAACCGAAACCAGTATGACTACTGTTATACCGGCATTGTATTCCGGTTTGTTGATCAGGGCATACAATTCCGTGATATTGCAATTGATCAGCAAAAATAATAGTCCGCCGGCTATGAGCAGTGAAACAGAACTTTTTGTGTACATTTTGGCTACTTCTCCAAAATTATTGCTTTGAATATCCCTGGCCGTAATGGGATTTATGATCTGTTGCATGGCCCTGGTGGGTACTCCCACCACCGAAGCGATATAAACACCTACTGCATAATAGGCCACTTCTGCGATCTTTTCCATTTGAGGGATCATGAATTTATCGATTTCGAGCAAAATGGTGCCGGCCGATCCGGCAAGGATCATATAAAAAGAGAAGGACATGAGTTCTCTCAGGTTTGCCGGTAGATTTAAGGTTCTGGTTTTAGGAAAATATAAGGTAAAAGCATAGGCCGCAATGATCACAACCCTTACAAAATATACGATCACTACGGCGTAGATAAATTGAACTTCATTTAACACCTTGAAATACACCAGGAACAGCAGTATCATGATGGCGGCCCGGGCAAAGACCTCCTGTATAAAACTGCCAAAAACAGATTTCATCTGCACCCTGCACCAGGCATTGAAAACCTCGAAATAGCCCATAAACACAGCCAGCAAAAAGATCAGGTAAGTATAATCCCTGATGATGGGATTTTCACTTGAGATCATGTCCGCGATCGCATTGTAAGCCAGTGCCCCAAAAATACCGAGCGGGATAATGACGGCGAGAGGAAGGAGCAGCGCTGTAATCAAAAAATTATCTCTGCCGGTTTCATCCTGATAATAAAAATAATACTTCACTATGGTATTTTGCATCCCCAGCGCCATCAGTGGCATAAGGATGTTGGCAGTCGACAGTAAAAAAGTGACGAGTCCGTAATAATCATCATCCAGAAAATGCGTGAATAAAAAGAGTACATTGATGCCACCGATCAAAAATCCCAAAAAAATAATTAAGGTGTTCTTGTATGTCTGGTTTAAAATAATTCCCATAACTTACCGGTTTTCCAATATAAGTTTTTTGCTCAAATGGTTAAATCGCCAGAATAAGAGAAAAGCTGAGGCGGTAAGACCTGCCAGCAAACCGATCCAGATTCCGACTGAGCCAAGACCCAGCCATTTACCCAGAACGAAAGATACGGGGAAACCAAT
>DATITY010000606.1:0-17853 GCA_035467235.1 Draconibacterium sp.
ATAGAGCGTTGCGAAGGCAAAGCTGTTGTTCCATAAGAGCTGTCGCCCCATCCTGTTCCATTCGTTGATTCGGGAGTAGTGTTTGGTGCATCTTTGTACAAGTATGCAACATTATTTGCAAATACCGATAAAGTCAGATTATTTAATCCTACTTTTTTCGATATAGAAACCGGAATCAGATAATCGATTGCAATATTACGTAAGGCAATGTAATCGCTTTTAAATAGTCTGTCCTCAGGAAAGAAACCATTTGAAAAATACGATTGATAATAGTAATCTTCAGCCGATACAATCTGGTTATTTGCATTTCCATTGGCAAAAACACCATCGAGCAAAACACCATCATTATAAGTTTCACCACCGTTAGGAGCTGCACCAGCAATTTTTTTACCACTTTCCAGGTGATAGGCAATACCACCACTTTCCTTGTCCCTGTATGGCAAACTCTCTTTTAATACACCTGCAGCCATCATATACGTTTCCCCTTCAGAAATAAAGAAAGCTCCAAAAGAATAATCAAGATTTGCGATTAAGCGAATATTTTTGTAGTTAAATGAAGTGAACAAACCTCCGGTAACATCGGGAAGCAATTTCCCAACCATTTTACTGCTGGTAGGACTATATTCGTACATAGAACCATTTGTGCTGACAATTCTTTGACCATTTTTAGGATCGTTTGGATCTGATGGGTTGATATAATGCTGCCATCCTTTTTGCTGATAAATGAGGCCATACTCGCCACCAACTTCGGCAACAGCATTCAAACCATTGGCACTCCATAAAGTTAGAGTACTAAGTTCACCGTCGAGTTTTTCAACCCGGGTTTTTGCCGAAGCAAAGGTTAAATCAACATTCCATTGGTAATCTTTTGTAACAATCGGTTTGGTTTTCACTGCCAGTTCCCAACCCCGGTTCGAAACATCACCGGCATTCATCCTGATTTGTGAAACACCCATTCCGGGAGGAGCAGTAACTGCCATAATCTGGTCGTAAGTGTTCGATTTGTAAAAAGAGAAATCAAAACCTAATCTTTGATTATCGAATAAATAAGTTTCTAAACCTACCTCAAATTCGCGTTTTCTTTCAGGTTTTAAGTTTGGAACACCATTTTCATCCATTGGAGGAAGGTATGACGGTGGCGAAAGAATATAACCTGCACCAGATTGCGAAACACCATAATTTACATTACTAAAGTAACGTGGTCCCGGACGACCTACATCGGCCCATGATGCCCTTACTTTTGTAAAATTCATAAATTCAGGCAAATCCAATGATTCGCTTGCAATCCATGTTGCGCTCATCCCTGGATAAAAAAAGCTGTTGTTTTCGGGTGGCAAAATTGAGGACCAGTCCTGTCGTGCCTGTAATTCAACATATACTTCATCTTTCCATGCAATTTGAGCTGAACCTAAAAGGCTGTATAATATATCCTCGCCATTATCAAAATTATAAACTGGTTGCACTCCCGAAGGTAAATTAGCAAACGAGAAAAAGTTTGGAATTACCATTCCTCCGGTTTGAGATGCCCCTTTTTCTTCATAATAATTATTTCGTATAGCTCCACCTACAAATCCTGAAAAGTTAAAATCATTCACGTCGGTATTAAAATTAATCATTCCCTGCCCATATGTTTTTCTGATATTTCTTGATACATCTGAATATGCAGAACCACTGTTAGGGCCTATTAATGCGGGATCCTGAAGTTTACCTTTGTAGATATCTCTTTCATTAGTCATGTCAAATCCCCCCAATAAAGTTGCACTAAAAATTTCGTTCATCTTTAAATCAAGTGTTAAGGACTGAATATTGTGCAATCGATTAAAAATAGACTCATTTTGTTCCTGATCCCAAAAAAAGCTTGCAACACTTTTTCTACCATTCGAGAAAATTTTGGTATTTTCAGGATTGGCAAAATAGTTGTATCCATCTTCGGTTACCAGATATTGGTGTATAAGATCAACATCTATATCAGCGCTGTATGCACCTAATTCAGCACGTGCACCCTGGGCATCAAATGAACTTGCATTTGGCGCTCCCAGGCTTTCAGAAACATAATAATTACCAGTGTATTTAAGTGTAATATAATCGTTCATTTTATATTGTGCACTAAAGCTGAACGTATTCTTATTATATGAACTGGAAGGTGTCGTAGGAGTAAGTTGCATATTGGTATACGAAACCCTGACAGAACCTTTGTCGTTGCTTGAACTTAGCGCAACATTTGTTGTATTTTGTCTTCCCTGACCGAATAATTCATTATAAATATTATCAGTCTGTGGTTCCCAAGCCCTTTTACTGCCGTCCCACCAGTTTAAAGTAACACTTGGATCGAATTTTGGACCAAATGCCCCACCACTATAATCCAAGGTACGTTGGCCATTATCATCAAGATAATAACCCTGCGCATCGTTTTCACTATTACTCGGGCTTCTGCCAGTTCCATAAATGTTCTGAAGTTCGGGCATAAAGGCGGCGTTATCCCATGATGTAGTGTAAGAAGCAGAAACTCCCAATCCTTTCGATTTTACACCGCTTTTGGTAGTAATCAGAATTACACCATTAGCACCTTCACTACCATAAAGAACTGATGCTTTGGCACCCTTAAGAATTTCAAATGATGCAATGTCATCAGGGTTAATGTCGTTAATACCAGTACCATTGTCCCTGGCAGTTGCGGCATAACCCATCGAAGTGTTCTGATCATGAATCGGAATACCATCAACCACAATCAATGGCCGGGTAGTTGAGTTGGCATCAAAAGATATGGCATTTCTGATGTTGATTTTCATACCTCCGGCAGCACCTGTTGCTGTAGCCGCCACCTGCACACCAGCAGCGCTACCATACAACGATTGCAGCGCATTTGAAGGTGTACCACTTGCCAGGATTCTTTCGCTCCCAACTTTCGAAACCGCATAGCCCAACGCTTTTGCTTCTTTTCTAACCCCAAGGGCAGTAACCATAACCTCGTCAATACCAACTGTGGTTGTTTTCATTGTAACATCTATTACTGATCGCCCGTTTAGTGGTTCTTCAATTGTTGACATACCAACAAATGAAAATACCAAAACTGCATCAGCCGGAACTTTTAATGTATAATTACCATCCATATTGGTAATTGTTCCATTATTGGTTCCTTTCTGAATCACTGTGACACCAGGTATTCCCGTGCCATCTCCCGCATCAGTAACCGTACCAGTCACAGATTGTTGTGCAAATGCGCTTCCTATTAGCGCAAAACACATCGCAAAAATCAACAGAATTTTTCGCATAGATTTTAATTTTAATTGTTAATTAGAAATTCTCATATTTAAGTTCACTGCTCGTATCGCTGAATAAACGTTGAAATAACATGGCGCTTACTCCAAGCAACCCAGCTTGTTCCCAGTTCTCTGAAATAACTATTTTTACTTTCGAAGAAATTTGTTCGAGACAATATTTGTTAAGCGACTGCTGGATAGGTGTCAATACAAACCGATTGGCACGGGATATTACACCTCCCAAAACAATTATCTCGGGATTTAATAACTGTATTGTAAACGACAATCCTTTGCCAAGCGCCAAACCTACTTTGCTTAGCAATGAAATTGCAAATTCATCTCCTGATTTTGCTGCATTAATAACGTCCTCCGGCTGTAATTCATGTAACCGATCTTTAAAATTTACCGTCAATTGAGAAACGATATTTTCCTTTATCCCGTTAATAGCATTTTTAACCAAAAAATTGGAAGATGCAATGGTTTCGAGGCAACCTCGTTTTCCGCAAATACACAAATCGCCATCGTCAACAAACTTTGTATGCGAAAGCTCGCCTGCAAAACCTGTAAATCCGTTGTATAACTTCCCATTTAAAATCAATCCCATTCCTATTCCCCAATTCCAGTTAATAATAACAGCGTTTGAATGACCTTTGGCTTTCCCAAAAACATATTCACCATAGGCTTGCATCCGGGCATCGTTATTTATATAAATCAGTTTCCCAAACTTATTTTCCAGTCTTTCCCTAACATTTCTGTATTCTTCGTTTTTTATTGTATGGTTTATGCCCATATTTTCATCTATCAATCCCGGCATTGTTAAACCTATACCATAAATACGCTCCTCGTTAATTTCATTCGCCTCAATTATTTTTTTAGTGTTGGCATATATTTTTTCTACGAGTTCATTATCATCAATGGAAGTTTCAAAATAAGACATGGAACTTACCGGTATGTTGTGAGAATTGTAAATGATTATTTTGGCATTGTATCTGCCCAGTTCGCAGGCAACTACGTATATCGAATTATCGGATAAACGGTACATGTTCGGTTTGCGTCCACCGCTGGAAGCACCAGTACCATAAGTTTCAACAAATTTCAATTCAGTTAACTCGCTGAGTAAAGTCAAAGCAGTTGGAAAACTAACTCCAATCTTACTGCTTATCGAAGTTCCCGACAATGAACCATGATATAAAAGATTTAAAATCTTCTTTTTCTGCCGGTGTTTCTTTAATTCGTTACCCGAAAGGGTTTTCCTTATTGCATTTTCTGCTAAAATCATTTAATAAAATTTAACAAAATCGTGTGCAATTTAGATCATATTTTAATAAATACAAATAATTTTTAATATTTTTTAATAAGTCTGGTTGATTGTTTTAGGTTTTTAAGAACTAAAAGAGTTACAATTCTTTTATTTACAGATGCCTACACCATTAATTAAAGCAATCTCAATAAAAAAAAATGCTGTTTTCTTTTGCAGAAAAACATTATGCCACAGTTTCATTTTAAAACTCCGGAACTAAAAAATACCATTTCACTTTTAAAAACTGTTTTCTTTTCAGATATTTAAAACCTCATTTCCATATTGAATCTATAGCATATTAAAATATTAATTGTAATACTTAATTTTTATGAAAATCAACATATTCAAAACCGTATTACTGATCATTGGCACAACCACAATTATCAGTTGCAAGTTTCAAAAACAGGAGAACCAACGTCCCAACATCCTGTTTATCATGAGCGACGACCATGCCTACCAGGCGATAAGTGCATACGGTTTTGGACTGAACGAAACACCTAATATCGACAGACTTGCCACCGAAGGCGCCATTTTTACCCGTGCTTGTGTTACCAATTCAATTTGCGCTCCCAGCCGGGCGGTATTGTTAACCGGTAAACATAGTTTTATTAATGGGAAAGTTGACAATATGCTGCCGTTCGACTGGAATCAGGATAATTTTCCGAAACTGATGCAGGCAAACGGTTATCAGACAGCAATGATCGGAAAAATTCATTTGGATGGAATTCCGCAAGGTTTCGATTTTTCGATGGTACTGCCCGGCCAGGGACAATATTATAATCCCGATTTTTTAATTAATGGTGAAAAAGTACGAAGAGAGGGTTACTGCACCGAAATTATTACTGAAACCATGCTCGACTGGCTGAAAAACAAACGCGACCCCAATAAACCATTCTGTGCACTTTATCACCAGAAAGCGCCGCACCGTAACTGGTTGCCTGCGCCAAAATACCTGAACCTTTACGACTCTGTAACTTTCACCCCTCCTGCAAATTATTTCGATGATTACGAAGGAAGGGGAAGGGCGGCAAAAGAACAGGAAATGGAAATAGATGGTCATGCCATGTGGGGGCACGATTTCAAATTGATTGTAGATCCGAATGGAGATACAACTGAATTCTATAACGATATTAAACGGATGAATCCTGAACAGCGCGCAAACTGGATGGCTGCCTATGAAAGTGAAAACCAGGAATTTTTAGCCAAAAAACCTGAAGGCAAAGAACTTGCCATTTGGAAATACAACCGTTACATTAAAGATTATTTACGAACCATAAAATCGGTTGATGACGGAGTAGGCGAAGTTCTGGATTATCTTGAAGAGGCCGGATTGGCTGAAAATACAATTGTGATATACACCTCCGACCAGGGATTCTATTTGGGTGAGCACGGCTGGTTCGACAAGAGGTTTATGTACGAGGAATCTTTCAGAACACCACTTTTGGTTCGCTTTCCAAAAGAAATTAAGGCAGGTACCAAAATCAACAGACTGGTTCAAAATCTCGATTTCGCCCCAACTTTTCTCGATTACGCAGGAATTGAAATACCAACGGATATGCAGGGTGAATCGTTTCGCGATTTGGTTAGTGGCAAAACCAGCGAATGGCGCGATGCTGTTTATTACACCTACTATGAATATCCATCGGTGCACATGGTAAAGCGACATTATGGTGTAGCAACTGAACGTTACAAACTCATACATTTTTACTACGATATCGACGAATGGGAAATGTACGATTTGGAAACCGATCCATCGGAAATGAAAAACATATACAACGATCCGGCTTATGCTGATGTGCAGAAAATGTTGCATCAAAGATTGACCGAACTTCGGGCAAAATACGGCGACAGCAATGAAAACGATCAGAAGTTTCTGAAGATTTACCTCAATGAAATGGATAAACAGGCACAGGCAGCATCAGCCCGTCAGGCAAAGAAGAAATAGGTAAAAACGTAAATTCAAATGAAAGTCTTTTTATTCACATTCATAATCTTTCTTATTCTGTTTTTTGCAGAAATTTTTTCTCCACAATCAAAAATGGAATCAGATTTACAATCGGTGAAAGCCGATACTGCTTTTATTTATCTGAAAGATTTCGGACTCAGAAACACTAAAAAGAAAGATTGCAATAAATTTATCAATGAGGCATTAAAAACCATTGACCCAAATATACCTACTGTACTTGTTTTTAACAGGGGTGAATACCATTTCTATCCTGAATTAAGCAATAAAAGAACATATTTCGAATCAAACACCAGCGATGTTAATCCACGAAACTGCGCTATTCTGTTCGAAAATATGAATAACATTATTATCGAAGGAAACGGCAGCAATCTGATTTTTCATGAACAAATGCAACCATTTACTTTCGATAAATGCAAAAACATGATTCTCCGAAATGTAAATATCGACTGGGAAGAACCTCTGATTGCACAAGCGCAGGTAATTGAAGTAAAGGAAAAATCGATTCGGGTGAACATCGATGTAAAACAATTTCCTTTCCGCATTGAAGAGGGTAAAATATTTTTTGGTACTTCAAAAGAAAACTTACAACCATGGAAAAGTACGATGGAATTCGATCGTGACGGCCGGTTTGTTGTGCCTCAAACCGGCGACTGGGGCTGTTTAGGCAGGGGCTGGGATAATTACCTTGCCGAAAATATCCTTCCCGGAATAATCGAAATCAATTTCCCCTTTTTGCGAAAACCTGCTGTTGGAAATTACCTGGTTTTACGCCATGCCGAGCGAATTCATGCGGGCATTTTTATTCAGGATTCAAAAAATATTACTGTTGAAAACGTCAATTTGTACCACGCCACAGGACTCGGCGCCCTGGCACAGTTTAGCGAAAACATCACTTTTAACGGATACCACGCTATTCCAAATAAAACAAAAAATCGCTACTTCGGTGGTGGTGACGATGGAATTCAGATTTCGAACTGTAAAGGACAAATTACAATTGAAAACTGCGAGTTTGCAGGATTAATGGACGACCCGATTAATGTGCATGGAACAAGTGTGAAAGTAATTGAAATTGTTGATGAAAAACAGTTGAAATGCCGTTTTATGCACCACCAAAGTGTTGGCTTAAACTGGGGTCACATGGGTGACAAAATAAGTTTTATTGAAAATTCGGTAATGAAGTCAATTGGTTCAGGGGTAGTTGAACGCTTCAAATTGCTTGACAACGAAACATTCCTGTTAACCTTTAAAACAAATATTCCCAAAGAACTGGAAGTTGACGATGCTTTGGAAAATATTACATGGAGCCCCGATTTGCTGGTAACCAACTCTCATTTTAAAAGTTGCAGGGCCCGGAGTTTATTGGTTTCAACGCCTGGGAAAGTGGTTGTCGAAAACAATATATTTGAGTCGAGCGGTAGCGCAATACTTATTGCCGGTGATGCAAACAACTGGTTCGAGTCGGGGGCTGTTACCGATGTTCTTATCAAAAACAATGTTTTTACGGAGTTATGCAATACCAGTTCATACCAGTTTTGTGAAGGAATTATCGCTGTATATCCCGAAATTCCCGTATTAAATGCAAACACTCCTGCATTTCATAGAAATATAAGGATTGAAGATAACCACTTTAATCCGTTCGATTTTCCTGTGCTTTTTGCCCGCTCAGTTGATGGTATTTCATTCATCAACAACACAGTTACCCGCAGTAACCGTTTCGAACCTTATCACTACCGGAAATTTACTTTTTCGTTTGAAGCCTGCAAAAATGCCACAATTTCAAACAATACCTTTTCTGAAGATGTTCTGGGAAAGAATGTTCATTTAAAATGGACTCCTGAAAAGGAACTTTCCTGCGATCCGACACAAAATCTGTCGGTGAAGATGGAATAGCAGCGGGAATGCATGAATGAATGCATGAATGCGTGAATGTTAAGAAGGGAAGAATTAGTCACTGGTCATTGGTCAGGTCACTGGTCATAGGTCATTAGGAAATCAAGTTATTCGTTAATCGTTATTCTGCAATCGTTAATCGTTATTCATCATTCGTTAATCGTTATTCGTTATTCTGCAATCCTTAATTACCTTTTAGCGCGATATAAGAGTAACAAGCGGTCCGGGTTGTATTCAAAAAAAACTTCCTTATTCAATTTTAACTGAACAAGGAAGTTTATCTGCAATCCGAATAAATTTTGTTATGCTTTTGTTTTTCTTCTAGCAATAATAATATTGAGAATGATAAATGCAACAACAAGTATAATTGGAAGAACAGTCATGTTCCTCAAGGTAATTTGCGGCCCGGCAGTTTCTATGGATTTACCCATAATCGGAAGAACCATTGAAGTGGCCACAAAACCAGCGCCTCCCAAAATAGACATCCCCAGCGCACCGCTTTTGGGAACATATTCTGAAGCTACACCAATCATGGTTGGCCAGAAATAACAAACGCCAACAGCAAAAACAGCGGCAGATAAAACCGTCATTACTGCACCGTTCGAAACACTTAACAGGAATAAACCAGCAACAGAGAAAATAGCTGAACCAAGTAAAACTCCCGGAGGATTTAAACGGTGAATTAAACCGCCGGCAAAGAAACGTCCAACTGCCATTAAACCGGTAACTACCGCAAGTATAATCATCGGGTGGATTCCATTATTGGCCAGTAATGCATTGATCCATTGTGTTGTACCCAACTCTGTTGAAGCTGTTAACAGCATACAGAAAAAGATAAACGGGAAAAGCAATGTAATTTTATTGACCAGACGGCCTTCGATAATTATAGCAACAGCAACGGCCCCCACAATAATGAGCGGTAAAGCATAGCTTGAAGTCACAGCAGCAGAAATAGCCGGGTTTGTAGCGACCAGAATCATGAATATTACTGCGAGTGTTATGGTAACAGGTGCACCTACATTGCGCATCATTTCCTTGTAAGTAACACCCGTTGAAACGCGTTCGGTTTCAGGAATTTTCTGTCCGAAGAACAGAAATCCGTACATTGCCAAAGGAATAAACAATAAACTTACCAATACCTGCCATGGCAAATTTAACTGGTCCATTACAAACCAGGCCAGCAAACTACCGATTACAATACCTCCGGGGAACCATACATGAAAACGGTTCAGCATTTTTGTTTTCTTTTGGGGGAAAAGTGTTGTTACCAGCGGATTACAGGCAGCTTCGACGCTACCATTGCCAAGTCCGATAAACACGTTGGCAATAAAAAGCGAAGTATAGTTTTTTGCCAGAAGTAATAAAACAATACCGATTAAATGCATCCCGAAAGCCATCCAAATGATGGTTTTTGTTTTTACGATGTCGATAAAATAACCACCGGCAAACATAGCTACTGCAAATCCCCAGAAAGCGGGGCCAAATGCGCGGCCTACTTCTTCTTTCGACAATCCGTAAACATCGGTAAAAACCCCTTCGATTTTTGCCCTGATGGCAAATGTAATGGCAGTAACCAGAAGCGCCAGACATGCTGCAACAAAGAGTCTTTTTTGATTTACATCTTTCATAATGATTTGATTTTAATTAGGTTAAATATTGATTTAATTATTGAAAAACTGAATTTATACCTTTTATTTGCCTGCCAGGAACTTTATCGCCTGCAAAAGCAATTTTCTGTACTCCTCATTTTGAAAAGTCCGATAGTCGTGCCCAGGTTGTATATAAACAACCTGCGATTTATTGTACTTGTGTTGCCATGCAATATACTCCATACTTTTCGGATGACGGGTTCTCAGCAATGGTATAACATCATCAGAAATGCGCACGTTTCCATAGACTTCGTCGAAGAACCGGGGCTCGGTGAAACCAACGGTAACAGGAGTGTAATTCTCTACCTTACTATACACCCAAACATCATGTTCATAATTCGATTGTTCTTCAACAGGCACATCCCTGCCCTTTTCAACATATTTGCCACCGAGTATTTTTTCAAATTCGGGCCAATCCTGATATGATGCAATTGAATGGTGTAAAAACAAAAGTGGTTTTCCCTGTTGTGTTAATTTTAACCAGGCACTTTTTTCAGCTTCCGAAATGCCATTCCACATATCGTAAAATACCAAAACATCAAAATCTTCAGCCAAATCCTTTACCAGTTTCTGGTTGGCTTTTGGTTGCTGAAAATGTTGGTATTCAATTCCTTCAAGGTCATCGAACATATCGAAAAACTGGATTGTATCGTAGGAATGACCTCCTGTAACCAACATTATTTTAATAGGTTGTGCCTGAGTAAAAAGAATAAAAAAAAGAAAAGTTGTTAATAGCCAAATTTGTCTCATCGGTTTAGTATCATAATTTCAGCTTTAAAAATAGCAATTTCATTCAAACCCAATTCATTTTTTTCCAATCTGCCTTAAAAATTATGAAATTGGAGTTTGATCTAAAAATTAAAAACTAAACATTTTCATATTTCAATGGTTACTTATTTTGTTTAATTTTGAGCGTTATTGTAATTTCTATCATTTTACTTTCGTTTAAATCTTTCAAAACAGCATATTATGATAAAAAATATTTCAAAATATTCAGTAGTTCTTCTTTTTGTTCTTGTTTCCATTTTTACAGGATGTGATTTAAACAATAATGATGAACCAAAACAGGAAGACAAATATCTGGAAAGCTTCGAAAAATACAAGTCTTATAATTCGGCTGAAATAAAAGTAATGTTAAATACTTATGCTATTTTCTATCCCGAACTGAAAACTATCGTAGATAACTTAAAGCACGACATTGATGTTTATAAAATAACCTATCGCACAAAATTCAAAAACAGCGAAATCATTGCTTCGGGACTGGTTTCGGTTCCAAAAACGGTTGATACTTATCCGGTAATCAGCTACCAGAATGGCACAAATACTTTACACAGCGACGCTCCATCGGTTAAGCCTGATTATGAACTATACATGTTGCTGGAGTTTATTGCATCAACTGGTTTTGTGGTTTCGGTACCCGACTACCTGGGATTTGGCGCCTCACAGAATATGTTTCATCCTTACCTCGAGAAAGAATCAACTGTTCAGTCTGTAACCGATATGCTAAGAGCTGTGGACGAACTTGCTGCCAATCATTTAGAAATTACAGTCGATAACGATTTGTATATTGTCGGCTACTCGCAGGGAGGTTGGGCAACCATGCAGTTGCAAAAGGCCATCGAAGAAAATTATACATCAGAATTTGATTTAAAAGCCAGTTCATGCGGTGCCGGACCTTACGATTTGCAATATGTAAACGATTATGTTTTGACGCAAACCACATATCCGATGCCTTATTACATTGGTTATATATTTAACAGCTATATTAATATGGGCGATATCACAAACCAGGCAAGCGATCTTTTCAAATCGCCATACGACCAGAAAGTAATGACTTTATTTGACGGGAATCATTCAGGTGGCGAAATAAATGCCCAGTTAACTCAAGTAACTGCCGATCTTTTTACGACTGAATATAAAAGTACTTCCAATACCAATTCCAAATTCTCATCGGTAATCTCAAGCCTTGCCAAAAACAGTATTCCGGCATGGAAAACCAATGTTCCAACACTTTTAACGCACGGAACGGCAGATACTTATGTTCCCGTTCAGATTTCGGATAATATGTATCAGGCTTTTATTGAAAAAGGTGTTGACCCATCGAAAATAACCTACATCCCAATACAAGGGGCGGATCACACAGGTGGAATTATTCCATCGGGAGTTGCATCGTTTAACTGGTTTATTCAGTTGAATAAGGGGCAGTAGAAAGCGCTTCAGTCTAATCGCATTTTTTTCTATTTTAGCCATCCAAAATCAAAAGCCATTTGACATGAAACTATTATTTGCAGCAACTCTTTTCATTCTGACGTTAACTGCTTTTACACAAAACCGCGAACATGCCTTCGATGTAAACAAGCGGCTGGGACGTGGAATCAATTATGGAAACATGTTCGAGGCGCCATCGGAAGCAGAATGGGGAAATCCGTGGAAACCGGAATATGCAAAAATGATTGCCGATCTCGGATTTAACCATATTCGTATTCCAATCCGGTGGGAACCTGCAGCAAGAAGTTCTGCCACTGCTCCATATACCATCAATACGGTTTTTCTAAACAGAATAAAACAAGTGGTTGACTCGGCATTGAATAACGGATTACATGCCGTAATTAATATGCATCATCACGAAGCATTATTTGCCAATCCCGATGGTCAGAAAGAACGTTTTCTTGCGCAATGGAAACAGATTTCAACCTTTTTTAAAGATTATCCTGACAGTCTTTTATTTGAAATTCTGAATGAACCCAATGGAAATATTACAGCGGATAAATGGAATGTTTTTCTGGCTGATGCACTGGCAAAAATCAGGGAAGACAATCCGGACAGGATTGTATTGATTGGAACGCCTGACTGGGGCGGACTTGGCGGTTTGCCTTTCCTTCAGATTCCCGATGATCAGAATATAATTTTAACCGTTCATTATTACAATCCATTCCAGTTTACGCATCAGGGCGCTGAGTGGTCGAGCGGTTCAGAAGCCTGGCTGGGAACAAAATGGAATGATTCGGATACTGAACGTGATGTAATGAAACAGGAGTTTGCACCTTTGCTGGCTGTGAGCAAGCAGTACAAAATTCCGGTTCATATTGGTGAATTTGGTGCCTACAGCAAAGCCGACGAAACTTCGCGAAAAAAATGGACAACCTACTTATCGCGTTACATGGAATCGCTCGGATGGAGCTGGGCGTACTGGGAATTCAGCGCCGGTTTTGGCATTTACAATCCGAGTACAAAAAAACTGAACCAGTTTCTTATTGATGCGTTGTTGCACAACGAAATGCCGGAACCGGCCACATATGCTGGCACTCCGGTTTACACTTCCAATTTTTCCACATCGAACGACGGCTGGGGTTTATACACCCAAAGTTCAGGTGCAGCGCAGCTTTCGAGGGCTGATAACGCTTTACAGGTTAAAATTACAAATGGCAGTACTGAAGGATGGCATATTCAGCTCGTGAAAAACAACTTCAGTCTGAAAACAGGCAAAAAATACAGGTTTTCGTTCAAGGCAAAATCAAATATTACAAGGGGTTTTAACGCATACATAGGGATGAGCGTTGATCCCTGGTCATCATACAGCGGGTATAATTCAACAACTGTCGCCGATACATTTTCGGTATATTCGTATATCTTCGACATGACCAAAAATGACAACACCGCACGCATGGTGTTCGACCTTGGCAAATCGACCAGTGATTTTATCATTACCGAAATCAAACTGGAAGAGGTAGTTTTGGTTTGGCCAACCAGTGCCGAAACAATTGAAAAAATTAAAACCACGGTTTACCCAAATCCTGCTGTCCATTACTTTACCGTTTATAATCTGGATGGATTTAAAAGTTACTCTCTTGTAAATATGCAGGGAATGATTGTAAAATCAGGGATTCTGAATAATTTCAGTAATTTTATTTCAATTGAAGAATTTACACCCGGAATGTATTTCGTTCAACTAAAGGGTGAAAATCGCGTTCATTCGGTAAAAATTCTGAAACATTAAGAAGTAAAGGATGCTATCCGTGTTTGAATAAACTGAAACGGATTACGAAACTAAAATTCTATTCATTTCTTCGATAAAAAATCCCCCTCAGCAAAAATTGTATTTAGATATTTCTACATTTGCTTCACCAGGAAACATAATAAAACAAATTGTCAAATTATTTAATCAATTTAAACCTATTGAAATGAAAACCTTATCAATCCTTATCTTTAGTTTGTTTGCTGTATTAACTTCGGTTGCCCAGAGAGAAAGCAAATTACAACCTTTTCAGCCATCATCAGAAGGAGAGAATTCCCAAACAAAATCTGAGATGCGTTTTGCAGACCCAAACAAAACGTACAAAACTTCGCTCAAACTCAAAAGTGCGACTACCGAAATGCAACGTCTCGACAGCACTGTAATTCAAAGTTATAATCAGAATACCGGTTTATGGATTAACAGCTATAAATATGTTGCTGAATACGATTCAGCAGGTAATCAAACAATTAACCTGGCTTTAAACTGGAGCAGCACAACCAGTACATGGGAAAACTGGTCAAAGACCGACTTTGATTATAATTCTGACGGCAAATTACTTTCGGAAATCAGATTTGGGTGGGATAAAATCAGCAATACATGGATAAATAAATCAAAATATGAATATGCTTATGATACGGAAGGAAATCTGATACTTAATGCTTATTACAGTTGGGTTGGAAATCCTGCCTTTTGGAAAGGTATTAACAAAAGTGAATTTGCTTTCGACTCTTTTGGCAATCAAATATTAAATGTCTCATTTGTTTGGAACTCATCCAGTAACGTTTGGGAAGGAAAAGAAAAATATGAAAAAATTTTCGATGCAACCGGAAACAAAACGAGGGAAGCCTTTTTTAAATGGAGGTTTTCTGATTTTGGTGAACAGGAATCTACTTATGGCTGGGCTAATGAATATGTTGATACATTATCATTTAATGAAAATAATTTGTTACAAAGATATCTAAGAGGACACTGGTCTCCCGACAGCACAACGTTTTATTACCAAACAAAAAAGGATTATGAATATGATGCCAACGACAGCCTTACACAAATCACAACTTTCAATATAGACAACACTGACAATTCATGGATAACAGAAAGCAGAGAGGAATATATTTATGAATCCGGCAAAACTACTTACACATATTACTTAACTAACTATGTATCGGACACATTGAGAAAAACAAATCTCCGGGAAACACTTTACAATTCAAACGGATTTATCATTTCTGAAATAAAATATTATCGGTCAGCTTCTTCTGATAGTCTTGTGGGAGACACAAAATATGAATATTCGTATCATGCTGATGGGATTCATGTATTCGAATCGCAATATTACAGATTTGATGTCGCTCAAAATAAATGGATTCCACAGGAAAAAATGCAGTATCCGACCTATGACAGTTTCGGAAATAAAACCGAAATCGTCAAATCAATTTGGGATGTAAGCACAGAGAACTGGAAGTTTTTCTCAAAACTGATTAACAATTATAACTCAAATAATATTGCCACTCTTTTAAGTTCGTATTCATGGAATGAAAGCATCAATGACTGGGTCGGTTATAGTAAATACGAATATATTTATGACGAAAATGACAACTTAATCAATTCATCAAATTACTCATGGGATGCGGTTAGGAATGACTGGAAAGGAAAATCAAGGAGAGAAAATCTGTACGACAAGGCATTTACTATTGACGACTTAATTTTACCTGTTTGGATTTCGACTGTAAATATATACAACAAGCCACTTCAGTTTTTAGATTACTCGTGGAATCCGAATTCAAATAACTGGATTGAATTTCAATTAAAAACCATGTATTATTCAGATGTTGTAATAAGTAAAGTTTCGGTTCCTGTCCTCAGTGATGTAAAAGTTTACCCAAACCCTGCAACCGACAAAATTTATATTGACAATTTGGATGATTTTAAAGAATACTCCATTTTAAATAGTCAGGGAATGACAGTAAAATCAGGGATTCTGAATGATTATAGCAACACCATTTCTATTGTAGAATTTTCACCCGGCTTGTATTTCGTTCATCTAAAAGGTGAAAATCGTGCTCATTCAGCAAAAATTTTGAAACAGTAAGAAACAAAGGATGCCATCCATGTTTGCATCAACTGAAACGGATGGCATCCTTTTTTACCTGAAATAAGGTTTGATTTTTTGTCTTGATCTTGGCTACGAGGGTTGAAAAACAATGAGAAATAAGGTTTTTCAAATTCCATTTAACAAGCTGCCATTTCCAGTCTCAATCAATCTCCATAAAAATTCCCATTCAAGCATTCCTGCATTTTAGCATTTCCGCATTCATGCATTCTCGCATTCACGCATTCACGCATTCACGCATTACTTCTCCTTGTAAACCTTCACATAATCAACGTAAAACTTCTGAGGAAAAATCTTGTCATCAACACCTTCTTGTCCGCCCCAGCTGCCACCAACAGCAAAGTTCAGGATTAAATAATGTGGTTTGTCAAATGGCCACACATCGTTACCGGTGCCTTCATTGGTGAAAGTGAAATATTTCTGGTCGTCAACAAAAAAATCGATGTGGTCCTTATACCAGTCGATAGCGTAAACATGAAAATCATTGTACGGTTTTTCAATCGTTATTTTATTGCCTTTGTTGGTGCCCTTTACATGATTGTATGCTTTGGTGTGACAATTGGCATGAATGATATCGGGGTCGAAACCCACGTTTTCCATGATATCGATTTCGCCGCAGGCAGGCCAGCCGGTTCCGGATTTACCAACGTCGCCCAACATCCATATTGCAGGCCAGGTGCCGACTCCGGTGGGTAGTTTGGCTTTTACTTCAATACGTCCGTAAAGCATGCTTTTTTTACCAAATGTATTGATGCTGGCAGATGTTATTTTATTCCCATTCCAGTTGTCATTTCGTGCTTCGATAATCAGGTTTCCATCTTCAACCCGAGCATTTTCCTTTCGCTCTTTTGTGTAATACTGGGCTTCTTTATTTCGAATGTAGCCTTCTTCATAACTCCAGATTTTCTTGTCGGGCAGGCCGGAAACATCAAAATTGTCTTCCCACACCAACTCCCATTGAACAGGTGCACTGGTTAAAGTTTTGCTCTTCCCGTCAGCGGCTGAATCTGCTTTTTTGCCGGTAACCGTAAAAGATGATAAGAATACTATTGATAAAATTAAATACTTCATGATATTAGATTTTTGGCTTAGCCTCAAAGATATTTCTTTTAACTGATTTTTAAATATGGTTGAAATGATTCGTCAAAAAACATTTTTCAGTTTCAGAATGTTACTTTCGCAGCAAATTACTGATAATGACATTAAAGGTTCAGCAAAAGGCAAAAGCGTTAATATTCGATTTGGATGGTACTCTGTCTGACTCGCTGCCGTTACACATAGCCACATGGAATGTTGTGGGTGAAAAATACGGGTTCATTTTCGATCCACAGATTATTCACGAAATGACCGGCAGACCAACCATCGAATTTGCCCAAAGAGTAGTTGAACAATATGGTTTGTGCGCCGATCCTCATGAGCTTGTACGTATGAAACAGCGATCGTTTTGGTCGATGGCAAATTTGTTGCAACCCATCGACAAAGTTGTATCGATAGTTAAGCAAAATTATGGAAAAATTCCGATGAGCGTTGGTACCGGAGCCGGGAGAAAAAGTGCAATGGTTCAACTGGAAACCCTTGATTTGCTCCGTTATTTTGATGCAATTGTTTCGGCTGATGATGTTACCAGGCATAAACCCCAACCCGAAACTTTTCTGGAATGCGC
>DATITY010000607.1:0-2251 GCA_035467235.1 Draconibacterium sp.
TGCCGGGGGTGTTCGGATTGAAATCAAACCGGCAGATTCTGATATTATATATATCTACAAACTATGGGAAAAAATTGGCTGGCTGACAACTGACAGTTCGCCTTATTTTTCAACAATTGTAAGGCTTCAATGAGAATTATACTATTAAACAATTTAAAAAAAATTAATTATGAAAAGTATTTTATTGATTTTTGCGATTATGTTCGCTGTCGTTATTGCCCGTTCACAGGAAAACATGTTTTCGATAAGCGGCGGTTATGTTTTTACCGGTTTCGAAGATATTGATGAATCGGGCGCCGGATGGCGAATCAATGCAGTTTATTAGTTAAATCCAAGTCAGGGACCATTGTCACATGGATTTGCCTTTGGCTATTTAACTGCAACTGCCGATGAGGAAACTTCCACACAGAATTCAAGTTACAAAGGCAACAGTTATCCGATTTATTATGCGCCAAAATTTATGGTAGGTCAGGGAAATCTGAAGTTATTTGTTAAAGGTGCACTTGGTACCCACATTACAGCTTACACACGCACCGGTTCACGGGGTGAATTAAAATCAACCGATATGGGTTTTTATGGTGGCCTTGGTGGAGGAGTGATGCTCAATTTAGGGGAAAAGTTGTTTCTGAATGCCGAATATGAATGGGTTTACATGAGTAACTCATGGTACCGCGACGGATTTGTAAATTCGGCAATGGCCGGTATCGGTTTCAGATTCTAAAGATGACTTTTAAATAAAGTGAAAGAGGGAGAAAAGTACAACTTTTCTCCCTCTTTCGTTTTGATATTCTGATTATATAATTCCTACTTCACATCAGGTAATGGCAGGCTTTCGAGAACTGCAACCCTGATACCGCTTAAAATATAACCCTCAATCTGGTAAAACTGCAATGCTGCAATCGGATTGGTCGCTTTGCTTATTTTTTTCTGATAGGTTACGAGTAAATCATCGGTTTTCGCCGAAATGCTGATAACTTCTTTTGTCCACGATTCAGCCATTTCATTGGTAAGCTTATCATAGTTTTCAGCATACTGGTTCAGAAGTTCAAGTCTCCTTTTACCCAGATCCTTGCGTTTTACTTCATACTCATCGTACAAGGCCCAAAACGCATCTTTGCCGGCATCCGGAACACTTACAAATTCAGCAACTATGGCCTTCTTTTCCATGCCAAAAACCGATTGTACCAAATCAACTTCTTCCACGTTCGACTGGGCATTGATAACAACGGCACTAAAAATAGCAACAAATAAAAATGTTAATTTTTTCATGATTTTTAATTTTTAAATTATTACGCAATAATAGAATTTTTTAAAATCTGATTATATACACACAAATAAGTAATATTTCCGGAAACTTCGGTCAATGATGCTCCAGGGATACTAAAAAGTAGCAGTTTTTTTTTTGCGTTCAATCTTAAAATACTTACCTTTGTGTATTGTTTAGGGTAGCCATCATCTTTAATTTTACCAATCTGTAAATAAGAAAAACGGTTACTAAACATATAAGAAAATTTGAAAACAATTGGTTAAATTTTTAAAATGAAGAACATGAAAAGAAAGCTTTTAACACTGGCGTTTTTAGCCGGTTTGATGATTTTTGGGGGATGCTATCCCGATGGAGCAGAATACTACGAAGAAACGGACATAGTTTATACAAACTATGAAGAGGAATACGATTTTAAAGCGGCCGGAACTTATTCGATGCCCGATAAAATTGTAAAAATCACAGGAATTCTGGAAGAAGGCGAAAGCCCTGAATTTGTAAAGGAACCTTACAACACCCAGATTTTACAGAAAATCCAGAGTAACATGACTGCATTGGGTTACACCAAAGTTACCGATGCTGCAACAGCCGATTTGGTTCTGTTTCCTGCTGTTTGGACCAACACCACAGTTTATTACTACTATGATTACTGGTGCTGGTATTACCCGTATTATTGCGGATGGGGATGGGGATATCCTTCAGTTTCGTCGTTCACAACCGGAACACTTTTGATGACTTTGGTTGCTGATGGTGCTGAATTTGTTCAGCCAACCAATGTTTGGACTGCTGCTGCCAATGGACTCATGTCGGGGTATTATGATGTTACCCGTGTAAATCAGGCTATCGACCAGGCATTTAAACAATCGGCTTATTTGAATACGAAGTAATTCACCTATAAACAAAAATGAATTAGTTATGAAAAAGATATTTTTTGTTGTTCTGTTAACAGGAATCATAACAGCAACACAGGTAAAAGCACAGGAAAGT
>DATITY010000608.1:0-2963 GCA_035467235.1 Draconibacterium sp.
TAAAATTCCACTCGATTTTCAGACCAAAAAAATGGCAGAGGAAATGAACATCAACCCGCTGGTTGCCGCGCTGAACGGGGGAGAGGATTATGAACTGCTTTTTACAATTTCGCTGGAAGATTACGATAAAATTAAAAATGATCCCGATTTCACCATCATTGGGCACATGACCGAAGCTGATGAGGGAGTTAATTTAATTACAACAGGTGGCTCTGCTATTCCTTTGACAGCGCAGGGGTGGGTGCATGGGAGAAGTGAGTAATATTTCTGTTGAGTGAACTTAACATCTGAAAAATTCGGCTGTTCAGTTCACGAAAATTGAATTATCCTTCATAAGACTTTTTTTGAATATGATTTAAAGATAAAAACCATGTCGTTAATATTTCTTGATTGAATGTACGTAAGTTTCGGTTTATTTTTTTGCATCTTTAATCCCGGAATAGAGTTGCAATGCGGTTCTCACAATTAAGACACAATGGTTCGGCAGCGGTTATCCTGACATTTATAATCGTTATCTGCACATCCTTTTTGCCATCAGAAAAAAAGGACTCTGATTTTATTTTTGTATCAGTCATTTCGCCAACCAGCGAAACCTACGAATCAATCTTTCCTGCCAATACCGACTCTGTAATCATCCCCTTAAAACGGGCTGGCCGGTTGCTGTTGATCGATGCAAAAGTTGAAGACCAGAATGGAAACCTTGTTTTTGATACCGGCGCCAACGGGCTGGTTTTGAACAGCACCTATTTTCGTGATCACGTTCGCACAAATGGAACTGAAACCGGCGGAATTACCGGTGCAGTAGGAAAAGTTGAAAGAATTTGGATTGAAAAAATCGGGTTTGGCGAACTTACCTATCAAAAACTTCGTGCCGATGTGGTTAACCTCGGTCATATTGAAAACAGGAGAGGCGTTAAAATCCTTGGACTTGTCGGCTTCAGCATGATGAAAAATCTTGAAATCGTAATAAATGCCGAAAACAATGAACTTCGCCTGTTCAAACTCGACAAGGAGGGCAACAGGATTGCCGGAACGTCGCCGGGATTAAAAACAGATCATACGCAAAAGATTGAGGGGAATGGAAATATTCTTTTTCTGAAAGGATCGATTGCCGGGAAAACCCTGAATTTTTGTTTCGATACCGGGGCAGAAACAAATGCCATCAGCAGTAATGTTAATAAAGCCGTTCTCAGCACTTTGACTATAACACGGCGTATGGAACTAAAAGGAGCCGGCGCTGCCAAATCGGAAGTACTTTTTGGGAGAATGAACGATTTTTCGGTGGGTGAAAAGAAAATCGCCGGGATGGAAACTATCGTTACAAGTTTACTTGCCATGAGCGAAGCGTATAACACCCGGATTGACGGGATGCTCGGCTATAGTTTTCTCGAACAGGGGACTGTAAGTATTAACTTTGTGAAAAAACAGTTTGGGATTCAATTTACGAAAGGAGGGGGCAAATGAAAATAAGGGCAGGGTATATTCTTTTCGTTTTTGCGGTTTGTCTTGCACTTAATGTGCAGGCTCAGTTTGATCCAGACAAAATCTGCCGGATTGATGACGGCCGGTTAATTTTTACAATCAACCTGAAATGGTCTGAAAAGGAGAAAAAGGAACTGTGCGATCTTTTCGATCTCGACAGTGTTTTAATCAGCCAGGTTTTTGCCGGAAAAACTTCTATTGATTTGGAAGGAGAAACCTGGTTAGTGAAAAAGGGAAAATCACCTTTGGTTGAGCTTTCCAAACGAGTGCAGACAGGGGAGCCAAGCGATTTAAGTGTTAATGATGTTTTTCTTGTTATCGATAAATGGATGAATTTTGGCGGAAACTTGTCCGAAAGTCAGGTAACCTGGGGTGTGAATGATTTCAGTTTGGAAAATGCTTTTGTATATACAAACGGGCGTGTATGGCTGTATCTGCCCGGCTACACAGATGCGCGGAAAGTTTATATTGCAGGTTCGTTCAATAACTGGAACACCCAGCAAACACCATTAACAAAAGTTTCGACAGGATGGACTGCAGACCTGCGCCTTAAACCAGGTAAATACACCTACAAATATATTGTTGACGGCCGGTGGATTACCGATCCGGTTAACAGGCAACGCGAAAACGACGGAACAGGAAATAAAAATTCGGTTATGTTCTGTACCAATTATTCTTTTGAATTAAAAGGATTTTTAAATGCAAAAAATGTAGTGGTTACCGGAAATTTTTATGGCTGGAATCCAAAGGGAGTAGTCATGAAAAAAACAATCAACGGATGGAAGTTGCCTGTATATTTGCGTGACGGAACTTATGCCTACAAATTTTTGGTTGATAAAAGGTGGATGGTTGATCCGGCCAATCCTTCGGTTAGAAAAGATGCAAACGGAAACGAGAACTCGTTTCTTGAGATTGGCGAACCCTATCTTTTTAAACTTGACGGGTTTGCAGATGCAAGGAATGTGGTTTTAACAGGCAGTTTTAATAACTGGAATCGTACAGAACTGGTAATGAACAAAACAGCTACCGGCTGGCAACTTTCTTATGTAGTTGCGCCGGGAAATTATGAGTATAAATTTATTGCTGACGGAAAATGGATGCCCGATCCTGCAAATCCTTTTACTTCAGGAACCGGAAATTATGTCAATTCGCTGATTGCCCTGAAAGCCAACCATGTTTTTGAGTTGAAAGGATATCCCGAGGCGAAAAGTGTAATGGTAACCGGGAGTTTTAATGGCTGGAAACGCGACGGATACCGGATGAGCCGGCAAAATGGTAAATGGATTCTTCCTCTTTTCCTGAATCACGGTAAATATACCTACAAATTTATTGTTGATGACCAATGGATTTTAGATCCGGATAATAAACTTTTTGAGGAAAATGAATATGGGACTGATAATTCGGTGCTTTTGATTGAAGAGTAAACTTTTGGTTTTAAAACCCAAATCCCACGTGCACTCCCAATGAAAAATGCGATTCTT
>DATITY010000609.1:0-2597 GCA_035467235.1 Draconibacterium sp.
GGAAGGTTGGGAATTCTGGAACTGCGCGGTTTCGATATGCCACCCAGCAAACAAATGTGCCTTGTGCAACTGTTGTTAATCAGAACGCTGGTTTCGTGGTTCTGGGAAAAACCCTACAAAGGAAAACTGGTTCGGTGGGGAACCGAGTTGCATGACAAATTCCTGACCCACCATTTTGTGCGTGAAGATTTAAAAGATGTTGTCAGTCAATTGAATGAAGCAGGATATGCTTTTGACATTAATTGGCTGGAGCCGTTTTTTGAGTTCCGTTTTCCACATATCGGCAGGGTGAAATTTAAAGATGTTGAACTGAGTTTGCGCACTGCTATTGAGCCCTGGAATGTTTTGGGCGAAGAAATGTCGAGTTCGGGAACAGCCCGTTTTGTGGATTCGTCGGTGGAAAGAATTGAGTTAAAAGCAAACGGTTTAACCGGAGAACGATATGCAGTTTTGTGCAACGGAATGCGCGTTCCGATGGCAAACACAGGTACAAAAGGTGAATATGTTGCCTCTGTCAGGTATCGGGCATGGCAGCCACCATCAGCATTACATCCCAACCTGGGCATCGACACACCTTTGGTTTTCGATATTTTTGATTTGTGGAACGGTAAGTCGGTGGCAGGTTGTACGTATCATGTGTATCATCCCGGAGGCCGGACTTACGATACTTTCCCTGTCAACAGTTTTGAAGCCGAAGGACGGCGGGTTTCCCGTTTTTACAACGAAAACCACACCTAGGGAGTTTACACACCAAAAGAAGAAATCAGCACCGAAATCCGCCGATATATTATTGAAAAAGAACTGGATACAAAGGAAAGAGTGGTAATAACTCCAAAAATCATCGAGCCTGATCCGGAATACCCACACACATTCGATTTGAGGAAGTACAAGTTGAAGAAGTAACATTTGTTGCAGGCTGAAAGCCCAACTTAATTCAGCCCAACACAAAACGGAGTGTCATGTTGGGTTCGATTGGTAGCCATTATACAATCGCCCTGAAAGGGCAGCTTATTATTAAAAATGCAATACAAAACTGCCCTTTCAGGGCGAAATATTTAAAACTTATTTATTCCCAAGGCTTTGCCTTTGGGCTGAATTAATTTAGCCTTTCAGGCTGAAAGAAGCGAAACAAACCTATTCATCAAAATGCAAAAAATCAGGAAGGTCGTTGGCGGCATCGAGCAGCATTTTGTTCCAGCGTACCGAGGTTTCTTTCATTTCTTCTTCTGTTTTGCGCAATTCCTGAATATCAAAAGTTCCATTCCGATACAGGGCAAAATCAATCGGAAAATCAACATCACTGGCATTCTTAAAAGTTGCATCGAACGAAAGGAATGCCGCTTTGATAGCCAGATCAAAGGTGATATTCTCGTGCAGCAGCCGGCGCAAAATCGATTTCCCAAAACCCGTGTTTCCGATAATTGTATAAGGCGATTCATCAGACGCTTCCACCCAGTTCCCTTCAGGAAAAACCAAAAATATGGTGGAACGTTTGTCGTTAGCACACTGTCCGCCGACAATGAAATGTCCGTCGAAGAAGAATTTGCTTTGCTGAAGTTGTTCAAGATCTTCCGACCTGGCCTGTTTTACAGCATTTCCAACTAAATTTGCCACTTTGAACAATTTATTGCATGGAACATTTGCCAATTCTTCTTCAAACAAATTAATCACTTTGTCGCGAATGGAGCGTAAACCCGACGACATGATGAAAAAAGAGTTTCCGCTTTCCTGGTATGTCTTTATTTTTTTAGAGGTCGAAACCCCCAAACCACTGCTAATTCGGGTATCTGAAAGGGCTACTACCCCGGTTTTACTTTTTATTGCAACACAAAATGTCATAAATTATTGATTTGTTACGGTTACTGAATGAATACTTGTTTGCATGCCTGTTGATTCGAGAACACCGATAATCGGGCTGCAATCGCGGTAATCGGTGCCATGCGCTATTTTTATGTAATGATGGTCGGCGAGCAGGTTGTTTGTAGAGTCGAAACCAATCCAGCCGAGCCCCGGTATCAAAACCTCTACCCAGGCATGAAGCTGACTTGCCCCGGTAAATCCGGCTCCCTGGTTTAAATAGCCGCTAACATACCGCGCTGGAATTTTGTTTTGCCGGCACACAGAAATAAAAACATGGGCAAAATCCTGACAAACTCCTTTTTTGATTTTCAAAACCTCTTCGATGGGTGTGTTTACATCGGTGCTTTCAGGCGAATATTCCAGTAAATGATGCAGATAACCGTTCAATTTCAGCAAATAATCAAATACCTGAATTTCACCTGAATAATCAGGGAAAGAGCAATTTGTTTCAATCGGCATTTGAGTAAGCGGCGTTGAAGAAAGAAACAGGTAATTATCAATCTGAAAATCGGGCGAATGGATAAGTTCGAACTCGTCCTTCGGCATTAACGGACTTACATAGAACGGGTTCATTTCCGGTTTTTGAATTTTTGCCGTCAATTTAAACCAGAATTCAGAAAAAGATTTTCCAATGTAATAAGTGATGGTTTCGAAGCCAAAAATATTTTTTGAAACATGTGCTTCCTGATTTTCGGAACAGTAAAACGTTAAATCCAACACTTTCTGCTGTGCATTGG
>DATITY010000610.1:0-9594 GCA_035467235.1 Draconibacterium sp.
GATTTTTGCCGCGGAAATATTGCCCGGTTCAAAGTACCCAAATACATTTTCTTTGTTGATGATTTTCCGATGACAGCCAGTGGTAAAATTCAGAAATACAAATTGAGTCAGTTGGCTGTTCAACTTTGTAATGAAAAGGGAGTTGAAATTGAATAAAATATAGGGTTAGGACTTGTAGCAACACTTTTTTTATTTCCTGAATCAGCCTGTTGAACCAAATTTCATAACTGATCTTTATCATTTTTTGTGCATTTTAAAAACAACATTTTTGCACCCATCTAATTTTTTAGAAACGTATTGTTGTCAAGGGAGTGTGATAGAACCAGAAATGGGAAAGCCATCCGTCAACTGACGGATGGCTTTTATTTTTCCCGAAAAACTATTTTATCTTTACCATCATAAAAAGAATTTTTAAAATGATAAAATATAAACGGATTCTTTTAAAGCTTAGTGGTGAATCGTTAATGGGAACCCAGCAATATGGCATCGATCAAACCCGGTTAAACGATTATGTTGAAGAAATAGCATTTTTGACAAAGGCCGGTGTTCAGGTTGGAATTGTAATTGGGGGGGGCAATATTTTCCGCGGGCTGAGCGGTACAGCAAAAGGTTTCGACAGGGTCAAGGGCGACCAGATGGGAATGCTGGCAACTATCATTAATAGTCTCGCGTTGGATTCTGCTCTAAAAAATCAGGGTGTTAAATCAAGGGTTTTAACTTCGATTAGAATGGAACCCATTGGTGAATATTATTCAAAAGAGAAAGCAATCAAAGCATTATCTGATGGAGAAGTGATTATTATTTCAGGTGGAACAGGCAATCCTTATTTTACCACTGATACAGCGAGTGCATTACGGGGAATTGAAATTGAAGCTGATATCATGCTGAAAGGAACCCGGGTTGATGGAATCTACTCAGCTGATCCCGAAAAAGACCCAAATGCAGAAAGGTTCGACAGCATAACTTTTGATGAAATTTATAAACGCAATTTGCGGATAATGGATTTAACAGCTACTACAATGTGTAACGAAAACAATTTACCTGTGTTGGTGTTTAATATGGATCAAAAAGGTAATTTACAGAAAGTTATCAACGGTGAAAACATAGGTACTATTGTGCACCGGTAATTTTTTTTAACCAATTTTAGAATATTTTAGAGATAAAATTTCATCTGTATATTTTTTTTCTATATTTGCTACCAGTTAATTGAAACAGGCTTATCCTAATGCAAGAAGAAGTTGACTTTGTTTTAGAGCATACTGAGGAAAAAATGAAAGCTGCAATTGCACACCTCGAGAAAGAATTGATACACATTAGGGCAGGTAAAGCGGCGCCGGCAATGCTGGATGGAGTAATGGTTGAGTATTACGGGAGTTTGACTCCATTAAGTAAAATCGCCAATGTAAGTACTCCAGATGCAAGAACAATTGCAATACAACCTTGGGAAAAGGTAATAATACCTGCAATTGAAAAGGCAATTCTAAATGCCAATTTGGGATTTAATCCGAGTAACAACGGAGAAATAATCCGAATAAACGTTCCGGTTCTTACTGAAGAAAGAAGAAGATTGCTTGTTAAACAGGCAAATCAGGAAGGAGAAGTTGCAAAAGTAAGTGTCAGAACCGTTCGCAAAGAGGCGAATGAAAGTTTAAAAAAACTGCAAAAAGATGGACTTTCAGAGGATTTGGAAAAAGACGCTGAAAATATAGTTCAAAAGATGACGACTGATTTTGGAATAAAAATTGAAAACTTAGTGAAAGCTAAGGAAAAAGATATAATGACGATTTAATTGTTTCTAGTTTTCTGTTTTCTGAACATTGTTTAATTGTTTTCATGGCTTTGAGGCAGCTTGTAGAAGCTGCCTTTTTTTTGCCTTTTTTGAAGATTTGAAATACAATTAAACCCGTAATGCAGGTATTGTAACTGTTCGTTCAGGACCCGGAACGGATTTTGAACTCGATCCTGATGTTTTTGTAAAACATGATGTAGTATAAGGCTAAAAATCAGGAAAAAAGAACCGTTCTCATTTTTTGAAAGAACGGTTCCTTTCCATTCAGAAAACGGGGGCTTTTAGAAGAATCCTAACTCCAGCCGTGCTTCTTCGCTCATCATCGATTTATCCCAGGGCGGCTCGAAAGTTAAATTCACATTTACATTTTCAATTCCGTCCACCGAACGGGCTGCCTGAGTAACGTCGTCAATCAGTATATCAACCACCGGACAACCCGGCGCTGTTAAGGTCATTACAATATTGACATTGTTGTTCTCATCAATATCAACATTGTAAATCAGTCCCAGGTCATAAACATTTACCGGGATTTCAGGGTCGTAAACCTCTTTCAGGTTATTTATAATTAAATCAATTCTCTTGTCCATCTCAATCTCTCCTTAAATGAATTGGAATTATCCTGCAATTTTGTTATAAGCAACAGCGTACAACCGAATTTGTTTTACCATCGCCAGTAAACCGTTTGAGCGGGTGGGCGAAAGGTGTTGTTTTAGTCCCAAATCGTCGATAAAATGAAGGTCATTCTCTAATAACTCTTTTGGCGTTCGGCCCGAAACAACCCTTAAAAGCAACGCAACCAGTCCTTTCACGATAACTGCATCGCTTTCACCGCGGAAATTTATCTTTCCGTCATCCATTTCCGCAACCAACCAAACTCTCGACTGACATCCCTTTATTAAATTTTGATCGATTTTTTCTTTTGCATCCAAATCTCGCAAGTCATTTCCCAATTCAATCAAATATCCATATTTGTCCATCCAGTCGGTGTATGCCGAAAACTCATCAATTATCTCTTGTTGTACCTGTTCTATTGTCATTGTTTTTATTATAAGGGTGCAAAGTTCGAAAAATTTTAATTTCTGACAACGATATCTTCGACTCTTATTAAGAAAGGATCAAAATTGACCTCAAAAACAAATCCAAGGTTAACATGAAAATCGATTTTAGTATTTTTAAACCATTTAAAAACCAAAAATCAAAATAATTATGAATTCATTGGCAGGAACAAAAACAGAACAAAACTTATTAAAGGCATTTGCCGGAGAATCGCAGGCAAGAATGCGTTATGACTATTTTGCCAGTCAGGCAAAAAAGGATGGACTTGAACAAATTGCCGCTATTTTTGAAGAAACTTCGCTGAACGAAAAGGAACATGCCAAACGATTTTTCAAATTTCTGGAAGGTAATATGGTTGAAATTACTGCAACTTATCCGGCAGGAAAAATCGGTACTACACTCGAAAATTTAAAAGCGTCGGCCGATGGAGAAAATGAAGAGTGGATAGAACTATATCCTGAGTTTGCAAAAATTGCTGAAGAAGAGGGTTTCAGGGAAATAGCTGCTGTTTTTAAAATGATTGCCAAAGTTGAAAAGGCACACGAAGAAAGATACCGCACGTTATACAATAATCTCGAAGAAGGTAAAGTGTTTAAACGCGGAGAAAAAGTGGTTTGGAAATGCCGCAATTGCGGGTTCCTGCATGAAGGAACCGCAGCACCGCAAATGTGCCCTGCCTGTCAGCACACACAGGCTTATTTCGAAATTCGGGAAAAGAATTACTGATTTATTTCATAAGGTGACGTTTGTTCACAATGAATAATAACTGAATAAACCGTTTTTTCTGTGGTGTTAAGCAGGAGGTGCGTTTCGGTTTTATTATATCCATTAAACCTGTGACCAAAAGGCAATGGGTGATAATTTATCATCCAAACAAGCCAGTTTTTTTCATGAATGTAATTCATGTCACTTTCAAAAATGCAGGCAAACTGTTACTTTGGGAAAAATGGAATTCTTATGGTTGAGTTTTTTACAACATACAAATGGAAAATAGCCGGCGTTGTTATCGGCGCTGCGGCTGGATTTGCTTACTGGTATTATATCGGGTGCTCTTCGGGAACTTGCCCCATTCAATCGAACTGGCACACAAGCACACTTTACGGTGGTTTACTTGGTTACATTTTACCGAAAAGTCCGAAAAAGGATACTGTTAATAAAGAAACTGAAAAAAGAGAAGAAAATTAACCGACTTCAATTAAAGCAAGAGTCGTACTTTATCTAAAGCAGCCATAAAAACATCAATTTCTGCTTTTGTATTGTACATTCCAAAGGAAATTCTGGTACACCCCTGAATTCCAAAATGCTGCATCACAGTGTCGGCACAAAGATGACCAGTGCGAACTGCAATTCCCATTTTATCGAGCAACATTCCTACATCGTATGAATGAATTCCATCAATATTAAATGAAATTACACTTGATTTTACAGGTGCTTCGCCATAAATTTTGATTCCGGGAATCTCCTTTAGTTTTGAAGTGGCATATTCGAGCAAAAAGTATTCCCATTCAGCAATATTTTGCAAGCCGGTTTCATTTATTAAATCGATGGCTGCACCAAACGAAATTACACTGGTAATGTTGGGGGTGCCGGCTTCAAACTTGTATGGCAGTTCGTTAAAGGTTGTCCCGTCAAACGAAACTTCGGAAATCATTTCTCCACCGCCCTGATAGGGAGGTAATTGTTCAAGCCATTTCTTTTTGCCATAAAGCACACCTACACCATTTGGCCCGTAAATTTTATGTGCTGAAAATGCATAAAAATCGGCATCAAGCTTCTGAATGTCTATATTTAAATGCTGAGCTGCCTGAGCTCCGTCAACAAAAACAGCAACATTGTTTTCGTGGGCCGTATTTATTATTTCTGAAAGAGGATTAACAGTTCCCAAAACGTTTGAAACATGGGCAACGGCAATGAGTTTTGTTTTTTTATTGATGAGGGAGGGGAGTTTCTCAATTTCCAAAACACCCAAATCATTAAACGGGAGTTTTATAATTTTTGCTCCTTTTCTTTCAGCAGCCATTTGCCAGGGAACGATATTGGAGTGATGTTCCATTTCTGAAACGATGATTTCATCTCCTTCATTTACAAATCTCTCGCAAAATGAAAAGGCAACAAGGTTTACGCTTTCCGTGGTTCCTTTGGTAAAAATAATTTCTTCACGAAATTCTGCATTGATGAAAATCCTGATTTTTGTTCGCACTTCTTCAAACTCTTCTGTGGCTTTGTCGGCCATGAAATGTGAGGCGCGATGGATATTCCCGTAAAAGCCGTTGTGCAACTTTTCCTCTGCCATTAACACCTGAATGGGTTTTTGCGTAGAAGCAGCACTATCGAAATACACCAGTGGTTTATCATACACCTTTTGGTGTAAAACAGGGAAGTAACTTCGTATTTTTTGAATATCGTAATTCATACTTGTTTTTGTTGAACTAGTGTCTGTCGGCTAAAAGAACACCTGTTCAATAAAGTATTAACATTCGCAATTATATGCACATTCGTGGCAGCGGGCAACTTCACCCTTTAACCGTTTTTCAATCAATTCGTCTATTCTTTCGCGCAGTGCTTCAACTTTTATTTCCTGAATCACTTCGTGGGCAAAGGCATTCATCATTATCATTCTTGCCATATCTTCGTTAATCCCGCGTGCCCGTAAATAAAACAACGCATCCTCGTCAATCTGCCCAACAGTAGCGCCATGACTGCATTTTACATCGTCGGCATCAATAATCAGCTGTGGTTTGGTTTGCATAGTTGCCGTGTCGGTTAACAACAAATTGTTGTTCCGCTGGAAAGCATTTGTTTTTTGTGCATCGCGCGCAACATGAATCCTTCCTGAAAATGCACCTGTCGATTTATCGTCCAGAACATATTTGTAAACCTGGTTACTCTGGCAATGTGGTTTAGCGTGAATAACTTGTGTGAAATTGTCGATGTGCTGGCTTTTATCCAAAAATGCCATTCCAAACAAATTTGCTTCGGCGTTTTCACCGTTGATAACAATTTTTAAATTGTTGCGAATTAATCCGCCATGCAGTGAAACCATGTGAGTAGTAACATTCGAATTCTTTTCCTGCTGAATAAAAACAGAATTGATACTTGTTGCCCCATTATGCTGGTTTTGAACGGTGTAGTAATCAAGATGCGCGTTTTCGGCCACAAAAATTTCGGTGACAGAGTTACTTAAATACTGGTTTAAATCGAGTGTGTGGTCGCATAAAAGCAGTTTTACATTTGCTCCTGGTTCAACAATAACAAGATTCCGCTGGGTTGAAAAAGTATCTTTCTCCGATTTTAGCAGATTGATAATCTGGATAGGCTTTTCGATATTTACATTTTTTGGAATGTAAAGGAAATAGCCATCTTTTGCCAGTGCTGTATTTAAAGCTACCATGGAATCAGATGCTGTTTCAGCTATTTTTGCATAATATTTGCGAAGAATTTCGGGATTATTTTTAGCTGTACTTTCAAGGCTTTCCAAAATAACACCTTCGGGCAACTTCCCTGTTTTTATGTTTTTTTCGTAAAACCATCCGTTAAAAAGAAGGGTGAGATGTGTATTTAACTGAGGTACATCGCAACTGAAAATCTCGTTTAAGTTGGCATCGGTTTCCTCTTTTTGATGTACAAATTTAAATTCGGGCAGAAATTTGGGCTGAAGGTTGGTATATTTATAATTCTCATTTTTGCGCGTGGGAATTCCCTGCATCACAAAATCCTGAAAAGCCTTTTTCCTTTCTGCATTTAAAATATCCGAGGACCCTTCGAAAAGTTGCTCTTTTAATTCGTTGTAATGGGCAACAAATTTTAGCGATAAATCCGCTTTTTCAACGATAACGCTCATTTTAATTCCCGTTTTCTTTTTTAATCCAGTCGTATCATTTTTCTTCCAGTTCAAATGCAAGTTCTTTCCCGGCCGATTTTACAATTCTTCCGTCGTACAAAACATGCACGAAATCGGGGACAATATAATCGAGCAATCGTTGGTAATGGGTTACAACAATTGTAGCATTTTCTTTAGTTTTTAATGCGTTTACACCGTGAGCCACAGTTTTTAAAGCATCGATGTCCAATCCTGAATCGGTTTCATCGAGAATTGCCAGTTTCGGCTCGAGCAGTGCCATCTGGAAAATTTCGTTCTTTTTCTTTTCTCCACCGGAAAAACCTTCATTTACAGAGCGGTTGGTCAGTTGCGTGTGCATTTCAACCATGTCCATTTTTTCGCGCATCAGCTTCAGAAATTCTCCGGCTGTCAACTCTTTTTCACCACGGTGTTTGCGATGTTCATTAACCGCAGTTTTCAAAAAGTTTACCATGGGTACTCCCGGAATTTCCACCGGATACTGAAAACTTAAAAATATACCTTCCTTCGCCCTGTCTTCAGGAGATTTTTCAAGCAGATCTTCGCCAAAATAAGTTATTTCCCCCTCAGTAACTTCGTACTCTTCCTTTCCGACAAGTACATTTGCCAGTGTACTTTTTCCCGACCCGTTGGGTCCCATAATCGCGTGAACCTCACCGGGTTTAACCTCAAGATTGATTCCTTTTAGAATTTCCTGTCCCTCGACAGAAACGTATAAGTTTTTTATTGATAACATTTTTTTAGTATTGAGATTTTGCGTACTCAGTATCCAGACCTTTTCCTAATTAAAATTCTAATATTCACG
Organism: Draconibacterium sp.; assembly: GCA_035467235.1. Lineage (GTDB taxonomy): Bacteria > Bacteroidota > Bacteroidia > Bacteroidales > Prolixibacteraceae > Draconibacterium. The sequence continues at coordinate 7,510 of DATITY010000610.1, forward strand.
ATTCATGATTCCAATCTTCCAAATTACCCTACACTTCCCTCTAAACTGATTTGCAGCAGTTTTTGTGCTTCAACAGCAAATTCCATGGGAAGTTTATTAAGCACTTCTTTTACATAGCCGTTAACAATCATTCCGATGGCTTTTTCGGTATCTATTCCGCGCTGGTTGCAGTAAAAAATCTGGTCTTCCCCGATTTTTGAGGTGGTTGCTTCGTGTTCAACTTTCGATGATTTGTTACCGACTTCAATATAAGGGAAAGTATGAGCGCCGCAGGTATCGTTTAACAAAAGCGAATCGCACTGCGAAAAGTTGCGTGAGTTGGTTGCTCCCGGCATGATTTTTACCAATCCGCGGTATGAATTGTCGCTTTTCCCCGCCGAAATACCTTTGGAAATAATTGTGCTTTTGGTGTTTTTCCCAATATGTATCATTTTCGAGCCGGTGTCGGCCTGCTGATGATTGTTGGTTACAGCCACCGAATTAAATTCTCCGACTGAATTATCGCCCAGCAAAATACAACTCGGGTATTTCCATGTAATTGCCGATCCGGTTTCCACCTGTGTCCAGCTTATTTTCGATGAAACACCACGGCAAATTCCGCGTTTGGTAACAAAGTTGTAAATTCCGCCAAGTCCGTTTTTATCGCCCGGGTACCAGTTTTGAACCGTTGAATATTTTACTTCAGCGCGGTCGAGCGCAATAATTTCCACTACCGCAGCGTGTAACTGGTTTTCGTCACGCATCGGAGCTGTACAACCTTCGAGGTAACTTACATAACTATCGTCATCGGCAATTATCAATGTCCGTTCAAACTGACCCGTATTTGCTGCGTTTATTCTGAAATAAGTTGACAATTCCATCGGGCAGCGCACTCCTTTAGGAATGTAGCAAAATGAACCGTCGCTAAAAACTGCTGAATTTAATGCTGCAAAATAATTATCGGCAACCGGCACTGATTGTCCGATATATTTTTTAATCAAATCGGGATGTTCCTGCAAAGCGTCGCTGATGGAACAAAAAATGATTCCCTGTTCAGCCAGTACTTCTTTAAAAGTTGTTTTTACTGAAATGCTGTCCATTACAACGTCAACTGCAACTCCGGCAAGGTGTTTTTGTTCTTCGAGCGGAATTCCAAGTTTATTGAATGTATCTATCAATTCCGGATCAACTTCATCCAAACTGGTATATTTCGCTTTTTGAACAGGTGCTGCATAATAACTAATTGATTGATAATCGATGGGAGGAATTTTCAGGTAAGCCCATTCCGGCATCTTCATTTTCTGCCATTTCCGAAAAGCCTCCAATCTGAAATCGAGCATAAAAGCAGGCTCGTTTTTCTTTTCCCAAATAGTATGAACAACCTCCTCGCTTAGACCAATATCAATGATATCGGTCTCAATATCAGTAACAAAGCCGTATTTATATTCACCTTGGGTGACATCATTTAGTATTTTTTCCTGATCTCCCATTATTCTTGTTTTCTAACTTAATAACAACAGTGGGGTTATACTGTTTAAAATTAATTGCAAAGATATAAAACAATGGGTAATTTTACCGCTTGGAAATTTAATATCATACATATTTGTCTTAAATTAACAATGGGTAAAGAAAAGCAACAAACAAACATTTCGGAGTTGGGAGAATTTGGTCTGATTGACAGGTTGACAAAGGATATTCAATTAAAAAATAGAAGCACAGTTAAAGGTGTTGGCGACGATGCGGCAGTTTTGGATTACGGCGAAAAACAAATCGTTGTCTCGTCTGATTTACTAACCGAAGGAATTCATTTTAACCTGATGTACGTTCCATTGAAACATTTGGGTTACAAGGCTGTAATTGTCAATCTTTCTGATGTTTGCGCGATGAATGCAGTTCCGAAACAGATTGTTGTAAACATTGCTTTGTCGGGTAAGTTTTCTGTTGAGGCGGTTGAAGAATTGTACTCTGGAATACATTTGGCGTGCGAAAAATATAGTGTCGATTTGGTGGGTGGTGATACTACGAGTTCGTTAACCGGTTTAACAATCAGCATAACTGTTTTGGGTGAAGTTGAAAAGGAAAATGTTGTTTTAAGAGGTGGTGCCA
>DATITY010000611.1:0-5541 GCA_035467235.1 Draconibacterium sp.
GGTTGGGGATGCGGAGGAGTAAGTTATCGAGTGTTTTTATTTTTATTGAAAGCAAATCGATGCTGTAAACTGTGCCGGTTTTATCGCCAATCCTTATTAAATCGCCAATTTCGAATGGTTTTTCTGATACAAGGAAAAAGCCGCTCACAATATTTCCAATGCTGGTTTGCGATGCAACCCCGATTACGATACCAATTACACCGGCTGCTCCGAAAATTGCGCCGAGATTTATTTCCATTTCTGAGATGATAATCAGAAACAAAATAACAATGGAAGTGTAACGCACAAAACGTTTGATTAACATTTTGCGCTGTTGCGACATTTTCGATGGCAATAGTTTGTTTATCACCGCTGCAAGAATGGTGATGATAATGATACCAACAACCAGAATTATTCCAATTCGCAGCAGTTTTTCAATGGTTTCTGCATTAAAATATTTCGCCCAGTCAAAATTCATTATTCGCTTTTATAAATGTTTCTGATAAAATGGAAGTTCATATTCAGCAGGTTTTTCCCGGAATTGTTTCGTGGTTTGGCAAGAATTTCCTGATTTTCGCCATTGTATTCTTTTGAATAACGGTAATCAACCGAACTTGCAATATCGTTTCCTCTATATTCGACATGCACTGCGCTGGTAACAATTTTGTCTTCATTTTTGTACAGGGTAACATTTTCATCGCGAATGATAACCCTTTGTAAATTTAAAATGATGGGTGATTTGTTTTCGATAATCACCGGACAAATGGCTTCCAAATCCGTTATTTTAATTTCATCCATCTGATGGAAGAATTCGTTTCCGAGCGCAAATGCAGGTTCTCCGCTGTCGGGTTCTCCAAACCATGTATCCGAAAGTCGTTTATAGGTAATTTCCTTTAGAAGATTTTCGGGTTGGATTTTGGAAAAGTAGATTTGGAATGCCAGCGGAATTTTCAGAAAAATCGTAATCTTTTGTTCGGGAAGAACGTATAGTCCGCTCCCTTTAAAAACAAGTGGTTTTGCCGGCATCGCGGGAACGATAATCAGTGAATTCGATTTTCCGGTTTGAAAATAATCGTCTAACGATGATTCGCTGTTTAAAAAAATATCGTCGTCAGGACAGTTATCGGAAGTTAACAAATGCCAGCCCTCATTTTTGCGTGTGGCCGAAAGCCGGATGCAACCAATGTCAAAATGTTCGGTGTTGCCTGGCAAAATCTGGTGTTTCTTTAATATTGAAGCTATATTCATATTGATAAAATAGTGGGCTAAAATTAAGAAACATTTGTTATTGTAAAGTCTGTGACAAAAAAAATCCGGGCATCACCCGGATTTTTAATATTCAACAAATCAATTTAATGTAATTCCTTTTAAAACCTGTTCTTCCCCCCAACATCAATATTCAATGCACCTGTAATTTTCCCAATATTTTCAGGGTCGATAATTCCGCTGATACTGATTAGCGTATTTTCGTCGCCGCCAACTACCAGCAGAAGGTCAGATAATTTACCATTACCGGCATCTTTAGCCAGAAATCGCACTACTTCGTTGGGTTCTGTAACCTCCATCAACACTTCGTAACCATTGTTTTTGAAAAATCCGTCTTTTTCAAGTTCAGCATAAAAATCGAGTGTTTTGTTTAATTCGGGATCTTCAACCGTAAGCACCCTGATTCCGCTTAAGCTTGTTAGCATTTCGCTTGTAGCTTTATCGCCGTTTTCCAACTGGCTTGCAAAACCAAGCAGTTTTCCCGAAATGTTGACTGTAGTGAATCCTTTCTGGTTGGCATACTTTTCAAAAAGTTTGTCAACCGGTGTTTTCTGTGCAAGCACTGCCAATGGCAGCAACACTGCAAGTATTAAAACTAATTTTTTCATGGTATTCTTTTTTTTAATGTTTTAAATTTCAAATTCAAAGAGTAATTCATTTTTTGCGCGCTTTATATTGAATCAGTACTTTTCTTTTTTTCATCCTTGACGTCTGTGGACATTTGAACCTGGCTTTTCTCCATCTTTTCGATTGCATTGTAAAATTCATTTACGGGTGCGGTTGCTTTTTTTATGGGCTGGTTAACCTTTTGCAGCTTTTCAAAATTTGATAAGCCAGCCAATCCTTTGTTGTATTTTCCGGAAACATATTGCAAAGTTTGCTGTGCATAGGCATAAGCTTCGCGTGGATCTTCGAATGTATCATTAAACGGTTTCTGCTGTTGCTGATAGAATAAAAACCCTCCAAGTATGATGATAACAGATGCAGCAATTCCGGTTACCGTTTTCCACAACCAGCGGTACCTGGTTTTTTCATGGTTTTCGTTTTCAAGGATAAAATCCATTACCTCTTCCTCAATGTTCGGGTCGTCACAAGCGTTTGCCAGTTCCGAAATCCCGTTAAAAAAGGCTCCATATTCCAGAAATTTTTCGGCAACATTACCCGATTTAAAATAATCTTCCAGGGCTCTTTCTTCTTCAGTCGTGCTTTCGCCGTTAAAAAAGGTTTGCAGTAATTTTGCTATTTTGTCTGTTTCCATCTTCATTCAATTTTAAAAATTCATCTCTCACTTTTTTCCTTGCCCTCGACAAATTGACCCTGATTGCATTCATCTGTAATTCTGTGGTTTCAGCAATTTCATCGTACGACAGTTGCTCGATATCCCTAAGATACATCACTGTACGTTGCAGATCAGGCAACTGGTTTATCAGTTTTTTAATCTGGTTTGCCGATTCAGTAAATTCAACCTGGTTATGAACATCAACCGTTTCTTCCTTCATTCTGCCGTCGGTTTCCGCGCTTATCGGGATGGTTCTGCCTACCCTGATAACATCCAGACAACGGTTACGTGTCATCCGCATGGCAAACGCCGCAATGTTATCCACTTTTTCAAGCTCATCCTTTTTTTGCCAGAGTTTCAGAAAAACATCCTGTACCACATCTTTTGCTTCATCCTCATCTTTTAAAAGTTGAGTTGCAAATCGAAGCAGCTTTTTGCTTACCGGTAATATGTTCGTTTTAAAATCCCGGGCAATCATTATCTTAATTCCTGTTTTTCATTCTAAAGGTAAGACGGAAGGCTAATAAATACATTACATGAACCTGTAATTATTTTTTTTGACGGAATGTGAATTATTATGTCACAAAACAGAAAAGCCGCATTTGCTGCGGCTTATAATAGTATTTATATGTTTTTTTAATTTTAAAAAGATGGGGAAAATGCACATGAATTAATTGCTTGTTCTTTTTTCATTGCCTCTGCCTCCGCCTCAGCCTTCGCCTTTGCCTCTCCCTTTTATGTTACCGGAATTTTCTGCGTCCTGTCATCAATAACCACAAGCCTGTATTTTACCCCGTTCATTACAAGTCGATATGTTATAATGTGTAAATGTTTGGTTACTACATCGTTGTGTATTACAAAATCCTGAATCATTGACATTTCTGACAGGTTTGAACCCGAAAGCAAATCGCGTATCTGGCAATACTTGCAAAACCGTTCATCTTTGTAAACCAGTTTGCCTCGCCGTGTGCAGCCTAAAATTTCACAAAATTCATGTTCCAGAATATCGCCTTTGTCACTTTTTGCCAGTTCCTGAAACGATTTATTAAAATACTTTACCTTAAAATCATGGTCAACAAGAATTATAGCCTGCGGGTGATGCTCGATCAATTGATTCACCAGATCGTTAGCTTCTTCTATTCTTACAAATTCAAGTCTCATAGAGCTAATATTTAATGGATTAGTAATGATTTCCCTTCATGATAAAACTGCATAAAGTTGTTCATTTTTGGTTTTGGAAAGTAGTAATTATTACGATAAATTTCAACGGAATATGTTTTAGATTATGAAAAAAAATCTGCCAACCTGAAATTAAGAGTCAAGCGTTCCGAAAACACGTTTCAATATTTCATTCACACGGGCTGCGGGGTCTTTTCTGATCTTTTTTTCTTCGTCTGTAATTTTCAGGAATAACCCGTCGAGAGCTTTTTGGGTAAGGTATTCATCCAACTGGATATTCACAGGTTTGAAACCTGCAATTTGGCCAACGGTTGATTTGGCAGCTTCGTTCCATTTCCCAGTAAGCAAATCCCAGCTTTGTCCGGCCGAAAAATTACCCACAAGTTTTTTATCCAGCGATATTTTTATTTTTGGCCGGTACAAATCTGCCAACTGGCTGAATGTGGTATTTCGCAGGTACTGTGTCGCGGCATTGTCTTCTCCTTTTAAGATGTTAATTCCATCAGAAATGGTCATGCTTTTAATGCTGTTTACAAAAATCGGTTTGGCTTCCGAAACTGCATCTTCGGCGGCTCGGTTGATGCTGAGCAAAACATCGTCAACCAACTGTTTTCCACCCGGGATTTTGCTGATATTTTTGACAATTACATCAGCTTCAGGCGGTAAAAGTATCTTCACCAGTTCATCTTTGTAATATCCGTCGGTTTTTCCCAAAATGTTTGCAGAATTGTTGGTTCCCACAATCAATGCTTCTTTCAATCCGGCAATAATTTCATTTTGCGTCACGGGTTTTCCCGAATTCATGGTCTGCTCTGCTATTTGCGTGAGTTGCGCACAACCTGTAAAAAGAAAAAGCAGGAAGACTGTTTTTATTACTTTCATTTGTAATTTGGTATTAAATACCCGGCGAAAATAGGTTATTTAAAGAGTTTATCAATCAAATCGGTTCTGCCTTTTGATTTCAAATCGTTAATTATCGAATTTTTGTACTCGTTTTTATACCAAAAGAAGAATTTGCGCTGATTTTCCTTGTCGTGTTTATTTCGTGCAGTGTAAATTTTTTCCATAGTGTACGGATGGTATCCCGAATAGTAAACTACTGTCGCAAGTGTCATCGGCGTTGGTGTGAAATCCTGCACCTGCTCAAGTTTGAAATTCATTTTTTTGGTTTGAATGGCAAGGTTGGCCATGTCTTCCGATTTGCTTCCGGGGTGGCTCGAAATAAAATAGGGAACCAGTTGCTGGTTCAGATTTTCTTCCTTGTTTATTTTGTTGAATTCGTCGTTTAGCTGCTCAAAAAGTTTAAACGGCGGTTTGCGCATGAATTTCAAAACCTCGTCTGAAGAGTGCTCCGGCGCCACTTTCAACCGCCCCGAAACATGATGTTTGATAACTTCACGCAGGTATTCACTATTGTTTTTATCTGTTTCTTCGCGACCTGTTTTTTCCAGAATCATGTCGTAACGGATTCCGCTTCCGATAAATGCTTTTTTCACTTTTGGGTTTTCACGGACTTTCTTGTACAGGTCGAGCATCGGTTTGTGGTCGGTATCGAGGTTTTTGCAAATGGTTGGGAATATACAGGAAGGTCGTTTGCATTTGCGGCAAATCTCTTCGTGAATGCCTTTCATTTTGTACATGTTCGCGGACGGGCCGCCCAAATCGGAAATGTATCCCTTGAAATCGGGCATTTGTGTCACTTTTTCCACCTCTTTTAAAACCGATTTTTCCGAACGGCTGGCAATAAATTTTCCCTGGTGGGCAGAAATGGTACAAAATGTACATCCGCCAAAACATCCGCGGTGAATATTGATGGAATGCCTTATCATTTCGTAGGC
>DATITY010000612.1:0-59820 GCA_035467235.1 Draconibacterium sp.
CGGATTTCCATCATCGAGAACCGGACGATAAACATTGGCCCTGTATTTCAATATTTCCCTTACGAATGGCGTGTAACCAATGGAAATTGAATCGCCGATAATCAGAACGTTCGCTAAATTTTGGTTTGTTCCTGCAAATAAGATTTCAGGAAATGCTAATACAGGTGGTGTTATCAATAACGAATCTTCGAGAAATTTTCTTCTTTTCATTACCAACAATTTGAAAATGCCCTTAAAGTTAACGTTTTATTTTATTTTTTGTAATCTCACCATTGCTGTTGCCGCCCATAAAACAGCAGCCTGACCATGAAAATTCCCGGTTTTTTTCGGGCGGGTGAGGTAGTGCTTTTTGTTGTCTTTTGCATTGGTGCCCACACATACATTTTCAACTTCTCCTTTTTCATTTACATAACCGGCCAGCGCATTCCATGCTTTCTCAACATTCGCAGAATATTTTTCAAAAGGCAGCCAGCCGTTGTCAATTCCTGTAGCCAGCGCATACAAAAACATACCGCTGCACGATGATTCAGGATAACTTCCGGGGTCGTCGAGTAACTGGTGCCACATTCCATCGGTGCCCTGGAAATCAAGCAAAGTCAGCATCATTTTTCGGTAGGCTTCCAGCAACGGTTTGTAATTTTCGTGTGTTTCAGGCAAAACAAGCAAAACCTCGGTTAATGCTGCGGCAGCCCAGCCATTGCCACGACCCCAGTAAAACGGGGCATCGTTGCGGTGATAAAATAAACCATTGGGACGTTGCAGTTTGTCGCAATACACTTTTAACTGCAATGCGGCGCGGTCGAGATAAATTTTATCTTTTGTCGATTTGTAGGCCTGAACCTGCAATGAACCAACCATGTACATATCGTCAACCCAAAAACGGGAAAGTTCGGTTAACCCGTCTTCGCGTGGATTTGCAAATTCATCGTCAGCCAGTTTTTTGGGAATGGCGAGGTATTTTTCATCACCGGTTTGACGGTAAATTTCAAAGGGCCAGATTCCAAAAACATTGTAATCGACATGCCCGGAGTGTGGTTTCTTTTTTCCTTTTAAATAAGGTGAATATCCTTCAATGACCTGATCTGCGATGTCTTTATTCCCGGTTGCATCAGCAAAATTCAGTGCGCCGTAATAAGTGCAGACTTTCTGGTAACGCCAGCCAAAACGGCGGTTTACAATGTTTTCAGAAACTCTGTTGCCGATTTCGACAGGTGAAATTTTAAGTTGGAGAAGTTTTGCTTTGGTAGTTTGTGCATGTCCTTTAAATTCGGTTATGAAACTCAAAAGAAAAACAGTTATTATTGAAAAGACTGAAATTTTCATTTCTGTAATTGTTTTATTTTGTAATCAAGAGTTGAAATTAATGCCGGTAAAAATGCCGAAGGTATGAAATGATTATAGCAAAAAAATGCAGCCAAAGGGTAGAAATGCCGAAGGTATGATATAATTATATCACCACTTCGTGGTTGAAGAATGACATTTGCATCAAACTCTACAATCATTCCAACCCTGCCGGGTTTAGGGAAATTCAACTCCCGAATCGCATTATTCATTATCAATAATTCGTTTCATGTTGTAAAAATCGAGAAACAACGATTTTCCATTGAAGGTGATTTCAATTGTATCGGCTTTCTTTTTTGTCCGGCTGTATGGCGAATCAAACCTGTCGTAATTTGTATCCACTGTTTTCCCATCAACCAGAAAATCACCTTCAAACTTCAACTGTAAATTCTTGTCTTTCGACCGGTAATTTAAGATTAAATTTTCAGCATCAAAAGTCATTTCGTTTGAAATAATCCGCTTGCAAAATTCTTCAAACGAACCATCTTCTTCAAGCGAACCGGCTTCAGTTATCCAAAAAGTTTGTTTCCCTTGCTGAATCAAATCATCGGTAGTATTCTCCCTGAATTCCAACGGGTTTTTTGTGATGAAAGCAGCATAGGTTTCACCTTTTTTTCCAAATGCATAATTTTGATTAATAACTACAGTATCGAAAAGTTCCGAGGGAAAATAGGCGTGCGTGTAATCCGGCAGTGCAATTTCCATGATTCCTTTCTTTTTCGGAATATTGTAAATGGCCAGCGAAATATTGCTGTCCTGCGCCACATGCGGAAAATGGCCGTAACCTACCCAGTAATTGGGAGATTGATTTTTCTTACCAGCTTCAAGTGCCGGGTGGGTGTGAAAAATGCTAAATGAGTTTCCAATGTTCATGCCGTTAACATGCTGCTGGTCGGCATAATCGCCGGGGTAATGATTCTGAACCGAATACAGTGAGTAATTTTTTGTTTTGAATGTGTAAGTATTTGCTTTTTGAATGGCCACACCGTTGCTTTGCGGATTGACTAATCGTATTAACAACGGTTCGAGTTGAAATAACCGGAGTAAAGTAAAATCAAGCATTTTAAAATCACCGATAAATTCGTTGGAGAACATGTTGCAATTGCGGATGTGGGTGAGCGAATTCCGCACAACTTCAGGATTGGTAAACGCTTCCATTCCCCATTGCATCATCATGCTGCGGTTGTCGGTGCCAAAATATCCTTCGGTTTTTAGTTCAGAAATATCAAGGCCGTTGTTTTGCCTGATTACCGAATTTGAAGAGTCGAGGGCAATTTCAGATAAAACTGCAGGTAATTCATATTTTTTGGTTGTCATCATTCCGTACATCAGTCCCGGGCCGATTTGTTTTCCATCACCCCAAAAATAGTGGGTAAGTCCGCCCAGTGTTGAACCAGGGCCTCCTTTCCTGTTCGCTTCATACGCTCTGCCACTCACCGAAACAAACATGTTACCGGTGTTTTGCGTTGCCACATCGTAAAACAGCAAATCGAAGATGATTTCTGTTTTTTTCACTATTTCATCGTCACCGGCAAAATCAATCAGGTTAATCATTGCACCAATATCCTCCTTGTAGTAAACACCTGAGTAATATTCAATAAATCCATATTTCCAGCGCATTTCAAGCCAGTCGAGTATTCGTTCCCGGGCTTTTTCCATGTGTTGTTTTCCGGTTAATCCGCTGTTTGGAAAAACTGTTTTGGGGTATTTTTGGCCAATCAGATATTCTGCTGATGCAAAAAGAATCTGGTGATTTTCGCTCCAGTAACACATCGAATTTTCACCAGGTTCATCCCACCAGTAGCGGAAACTGAAGAGTACGTTTTCAATCTTTTCCTTGTAATCTGCGGGAATTTTATCGCCATATTCATAAAGTATTCTTACAAGGTTTACCAGTCTGAAATCGGCACAGTCGTATTCATTTTGAATGTATTCCAGTGTTCCGTCAAGGCGGTTCCAATCCATATCGCCTGTATCGTTCACCAACTCAAAATAAACCTGATCCTGCTGACAGTCGATGTTTACATCCGGTTTCATTGGAATGATCTCATAATTCGAAATTCTGAGTAAATCGACAGAAGTTATTACAATTACCGCTACAAGCAGGGCAGAAATGAAATATTTCAGTTTGAATCTTTTAACCATTATTCAGGCATTTTTGGTTTTCAAAACCAAAGTTACAATTACTCTTTTCACATTGTATTTCAAAATTCATATTGGGTTAATTGTTTTGCATTTGGGATTAACGAAAAAAAATGTTTTTAACTTCACGTAATAGAAAATCTTAAATTCTGAAGTTTTTTAATAATTTCGGAATGCCTGTTTTGGCAAACCGACATTAATATCCTATATCATGAAAACAAAGTTTACCAGTCTTTTACTTTTATTTTTTCATTTAATACCTGTTTACGGGCAAATAACTGATTGGCCGGTATCAACGCAGGAATCGAAACCCTGGACCCGCTGGTGGTGGATGGAAAATGCAGTTGACAGGGAAAATATATCGCGCGAATTGAAAGAAATGGCCGATGCCGGAATTGGTGGTGTTGAAATTACGCCCATTTACGGTGTGAAAGGGGAGGAGGCACGATTTATTGAATTCCTCTCGCCTGAGTTTTCTGGAATTCTGAAATTTACAATCGAAGAAGCAAATAAACTGGGAATGGGAGTTGACCTTCCGCCCGGAAGCGGCTGGCGTTGCGGCGGTCCGTTTGTGCCCGAAGAAAAAGGGTTGTGGTCGTTGAAAATGCAAAAGACGGCGGTGAAAAAAGGCGAAACCTGGCAGATGCCAGCCGATTTAAAAAATGTGGCAGCAGTTTCTTTTGTGAGTGAAAAAAGTAAAATCACGGTTTTAAATGTTGCTGACAAATTTATGGTTCCTGAAAACGGGACTGTTTATATGGCGCAGCGGGTAAAAAACGGCGATAAGGTAAAACGTCCGTCAAAGGGCGGCGAAGGCTGGGCTATTGATACTTTTGATGAAATTATTACCAACTGGTATCTCGAAGAATTCTGGAAACGACTGGGAATTGACGAGGGAAAACTACGTTGCTTTTTTCACGATTCATTTGAATATACAGGCGATTTTACCACACGTTTTACCGATGAATTTAAAAAACGCCGCGGTTACGATTTGGCAGAAAATCTCCATGTTTTGGCGGGCGACTGCAAAGACGAAATTACTATTGCCCGCGTAAAATCCGATTATCGCGAAACACTTTCCGATTTGGTGCTGGAATCATTCATACAACCCATGACTGACTGGGCCCACGAACATAAAAGCCTCAACCGTAACCAGGCGCACGGTTCACCCGGCAACATTTTGGATTTATACGCTGCCTGCGATATTCCCGAAACAGAAATTTTTCGCACGGTAGAACCCGGCACTGTTGATATTTTTGTAAATAAATTTGCTTCCTCGGCGGCACATGTTACGGGTAAAAAGCTGGTTTCATCGGAAAGTTTTACATGGCTCAACGAACACTGGACAGTTACAACTTCGGATATGGTGCGGGCAACAAACCGCTTTTTTCTGGCCGGTATCAACCACATGTTTTTTCACGGAACTTGTTATTCGCCAGCCGATGCAACCTGGCCGGGCTGGGTGTTTTATGCCTCTGCACAAATCAATAACCGCAATCCGCTCTGGTACGAAATGCCGGCACTGTTTAAATATATTGAGCGGTCACAATCCATTTTACAGGAATCAAAACCTCAAAATGATTTGCTGATTTACTGGCCTTTTTACGATGTGGCTGCGAGTGACGGCCGCCTGTTTAACCATTTGGGCGTGAATAAAGATGCAGGCTGGTTTATCAATCATCCAATTTACGGTTTATCGGAAGAGCTTACAAAAGCAGGTTACACGTTCGATTATATTTCTGACAGGCAAATGTTAAATTGCCAAATGGTAAATGGCGAAATTGTTACGGAAGGAAAAGCGGATTATAAGGCTGTTGTTGTGCCGAAAACGGAATATATTCCTGTTGAAACGATGGCTAAGTTGCAACAGTTTATTGCAAAAGGCGGAAAGGTTTATTTTGATGAATACCTGCCCAAAAGTGTTCCGGGAATGTTTAGTCTGAAAGAAAGGGAAGAAATACTTGCACAATTAAAATCGAAAATTCCGGAAAAGAAATATGTTGGAAATGTAGTTGATAAATTATCTGAAGCCAATATCCGTGGCGAAAAATCACTTTCCGAAAAAGGATTTCAAACCCTGAAAATGCAGGTTAATAATGAAAACTGGTATATGATTTTTAATACAGACACCACAATAAAAGATGAATGGGTTGAATTGGCCAATCCAGCAAAATATTACGTGTTTTTCAATCCCATGAATGGCGAAGTTGCGATTCCAGAATTTGAAAACAATAAAATTCGCCTGCAATTGGAGCCTGAACAATGTCTGTTTGTACAATGTGCTGAAACGGAAACTGACTTACCTGCTTTTACTTATGAAAACACCACAAACAAGCCGGTTGAGATTGGCAGTTTGTGGCGGATTGCGTTTATGGAAGGCGGACCTGCTTACCCCGGAAATTTGCAAACCGACAAATTGCAATCGTGGACAAAAATGGGCGATATGGAAACACGGCGTTTTGCAGGTACTGCGCGCTATCTGACCGAGTTTAACTGGGAAAGTGACGCTAAATCCGGCATCCTCAATTTAGGCGTTGTAAAAGATTGTGCCCGTGTAACATTAAACGGTAAAAGCATTGGAACTTTACCTGGGCCATCATTCAAAATAAAGGTTGATAACCTGATTCGGGGAAAAAATATTTTGCAGGTGGAAGTTACAAATGTGGCTGCCAACCGCATCCGCGATTTGGATATCAATAAAATTGAATGGCGCAGATTTTACGATATCAACCTTGTAAATATCGACTATGAACCATTCGACGCTTCGGGCTGGGAAATCAGGGATGCCGGGTTGCTGGGGCCGGTAACAATACTTCCGGTACAATAATATCAGATGCATTTAACCACAAAAGTATTACTCCTTTTTTACCTTGATTTTATTCGCAGAAGCCAGAAACCACACCAGTGATGCCAAAGTTATTATTGCCCCGGCCGGATAAGAAATTTCCTTTGAAAACTAAAAACCTCCGGGGGCGAAAAGCAGGCAGGTTGAAGGTACCGCGGCCAAAAAAACTGCCGGAATCAAGGTAAATCAATAGAATTTAAGTTGTTGTGCAAGGTAAATGGTTATGGTCCATCGGCCAGGACCCAAAACCATTTGCTGGTGCACATGACCTTAATTCTTAACGGTACCTTTGGCTCAACCAGAAATAAGTGTTAGTGGTTTTTTCTAAAAGGTAATATATCCGGAATGTCCTGATGTAAATGCAGCAAAATACCATAGAACTTGCTTTCTTTGTTTTTGGCAGGCAGAACAAATTTTGGGATTATTTTTAAATCAGCGGATAAAATTTAACTTTGCAAGCTTTTAACATCATATTACATAAATGAAATTATTCGAAGGACACTCTTTTCATATCCCCGTTCTCGGAGTAGGTTACTCAATTGACACACCAATACAAGTCGCACCATACGGAATTTCTTCAGTTATATCGTTAGTCGATGATACAACAATTGAAAAAATGCGTGAGTTTTACTGCAATAAGTTTGATATTCCATTTAAAAAAATAACAAAGGAAGTCGAGGATTTCAGGGCAAAGCGAATCACATCGTACCTTAATCTGGTTGACGAAATTGTGACGAGAAAATTTGCTGAACTGAAAAGCAGCGCAATTCATGCCGGTGAAGAGATTGAGAAATATGTGCAAATGTTGCCCGATTCGTCAACGATAAGGGAAAAATTTAATTTGGCGAAAATAAGTCGTGACGCTGCAGATGAATTTTCAAAATGGGTGAACGAAAAACTTCACGTTGGTTCTATCGATGTGAACATTATGACAAAGCTGGACAAGGTGAATTATAAAAACGGGGAAGAGCTGCCCATCGAACACAATGATGCGCATGCTGCCTTGCGCGGATTTGCCAACAGTGACCTGAGTTCTTCGCTTGTTTTGTCAGCGGGAATGAGCCCTCGTTTATACAGCTATATTGAAAATTTCAAAGATTTTTTTCCTGATCAATATGGTATTCTGAAAAAGAAAATCATATTGAAAGTAAGCGATTACAGGTCGGCTTTTGTGCAGGGAAAAATTTTTGCTGCAAAAGGTTTATGGGTTTCAGAATACCGGATTGAGTCGGGAGTGAATTGTGGCGGGCATTGTTTTCCAACACAGGGAGTTTTGTTTGGGCCTATTCTCGAAGAATTCAAAAAGAACAAACAAACGCTTTTCGATACTTGCATTGAGATTTATAAATCAGCGCTTCATAAGAAGGAAATTGTTCAGCCAGCCAAAACTCCCGAAATAAAAATAACGGCACAGGGTGGGGTAGGTACAGCCGAAGAACACAATTTTTTATTGAACCATTATGACCTGGATAGCGTTGGCTGGGCAACACCTTTTATGCTCGTTCCCGAAGTGATTAGCATCGACAACGATACAATGGATCTGTTGGCCAAAGGGAAGGAAGAGGATTATTATTACAGCGGTTTATCTCCGTTGGGTGTCCCGTTTAACAGCATCAAGGGAGCCACGATGAGTTTGTACCGTATGGAACTTGCAAAAAACGGAACCCCGGGAGCAAACTGTACCAAAGGATTTCTGAAATACAACACGGAATATACTGATAAGCCGATTTGTACATCATCAAGACATTACCAGAATTTGAAGTTAAAAGAACTGGCTGATTTAAATCTGCCCAAATCAGAATATCAAAAGGCTTACGATAAGATTATTGAAAAGGAATGTCTTTGCAAGGGACTGAGCACTTCAACATTGATGTCGAAAAATATTGAAGTTAAGCCTGACTATAAAGTTACTGTTTGTCCGGGTCCAAACCTGGCCTGGTTTTCAAAAATATCAACTTTGAAAGAAATGGTTGACCATATTTATGGCCGCCTGAATTTACTCGATAACCGGCCACGCCCGCACATGTTTTTGAAAGAGTTGAACATGTATCTCGACATTTTTAGGGAGCGGGTAGAGGAATTACAAAAAGTTGAAGATCAAAAAGAGAAAAAACTTTTGATAGCCTTTCGGGCAAATCTTTTAGAAGGAATCAACTATTACAAATCTCTTTTTGCAGAAAAGAAAAAGGAGGTTGTGGAAGAACTGGAAAGGTTGCTGAATAATTATCCGGTGCTGCAAACTGAGTTGTAAATTTTATTTCCCTTTTCTCCAGAATTTGGTAGCTGTTTTCATGGGGAAAACGCCGTGACTCACCGATTTCACATCTTCAATGGAATAGAAAGCTTTTGGATTAGTGGTTTTCACAATTTCTTCCACTTTTTGAATTTCGTTGCGGTTGATAATACTGTAAATGATGCTAACATTTTCATTTCCACCCTTTGCTTCGTGATGGGTTATTCCGTATCCCGCCGCTTTCAGATTGGTTATGAGGTTGCTGGCTTCTTTGATTGTGATGATTTGAATTTTAACGATTCCAATCGCCATTCGTTCTTCGATAATCAAACCAATATAATTTCCGGTGGCAAACCCGCCTGCATAAGCAACATAACACAACCAGTTGTCGAGGTTCTGAATTATTCTTGTAATTGCTATCAGCCAGATAAAAACCTCGAAAAAGCCCAGTATTGGAGCCCATGTTTTGTGCCCCTTCGAAACCATTACAATTCTGATTGTACCGATTGTTACATCGACAATTCGCGAAAGAAAAATCAGAAAGGGCAGTAAAAAATAAGTAAAAAATGTGCTGTCGTAAAATGTTTCCAGGATAATCATGGCTAATTTATTTTTAC
Organism: Draconibacterium sp.; assembly: GCA_035467235.1. Classification (GTDB taxonomy): domain Bacteria; phylum Bacteroidota; class Bacteroidia; order Bacteroidales; family Prolixibacteraceae; genus Draconibacterium. The sequence goes on from DATITY010000612.1 coordinate 9,179, forward strand.
AAAACTAAAAAAAACAGCTTGATTTTAAATCAGAATCTCGTTTATAAGTCACCCTTCAGGGTTGTGGCAGGAGAATGAATTCTTTTGTTAAAATTCCGAAGTAAAATGAAAACGTATATTTTTAAATTCATCCTGTGCCATTTGCAAAATAAATGCTGAATCGGCCATGAAAACATCGCGCCCCAGTTTGTCTTTTGCCATTTTCTGATGTTTTCGCTTTTTAAACTCGGTGAGTTCTTTCTGGTTATCCGATTCAACCCAGCAGGCCTTGTACATTGAAAGCGGCTCGAAACGGCATTTGGCATTGTATTCGTGTTCCAAACGGAATTGAATAACTTCGAACTGAAGCTGCCCAACAGTACCGATAATTTTACGACCATTAAACTGGCTGGTAAAAAGCTGTGCAACACCTTCATCCATCAACTGGTCAACGCCTTTTGCAAGTTGTTTCGATTTCATTGGGTCGGCATTTTCAACAAAGCGGAACATTTCGGGCGAGAAACTGGGCAATCCTTTGAAATTAATTTCTTCGCCTTCAGTAAGTGTGTCGCCAATTATGAAATTACCGTTGTCGGGTACACCAATAATATCTCCCGGAAACGCTTCTTCCACAATCTCTTTCTGCGATGCCATAAAAGCAGTCGGGCTAGATATGCGGAATGTTTTACCAAGCCTGATATTTTTGTACATTTTATTGCGCTCGAACCTTCCTGAACAGATTTTTACAAAGGCAATCCGGCTCCGGTGGTTAGGATCGATGTTGGCGTGAATTTTAAAAACAAAACCTGTAAAATCATTCTCTTCGGGTTTAATTTCACGTTCTTCGCTAAAACTGGGTCGGGGAGGAGGAGCAATTTTTAAAAAAGTGTCAAGTAATTCCTGAACTCCAAAATTATACAACGCGCTCCCAAAAAATACAGGTGCCAAATCGCCTGCCAGATATTGATTGATATCAAATTCATGATATACACCTTCTGTTAGTTCAAGTTCGTCGCGCAAAACTTTTGCATCGGAACCAATATAATCTTCCAGCATCGGATCGTGAATATCTTCAAACCTGATTCGCTCTTCAATGGTCTGAATATCGGGTGTAAAAAGTTTCAGACTTTTGTTGAAAATGTTGTAAACCCCTTTAAAATCGGGGCCACTGTTAATTGGCCAGCTTAAAGGACGAACCTTTATTTTTAATTGTCTTTCGATTTCGTCCATCAGAGAAAAGGGATCCTGTGCCGGACGGTCCATTTTATTCACAAAAACGATTACCGGAGTTTTGCGCATACGGCAAACATTCATCAGTTTTTCTGTTTGCGGTTCAACTCCTTTGGCGGCGTCGATTACGATAATAACACTGTCAACCGCGGTTAATGTTCTGAAAGTATCTTCCTGAAAATCCTGGTGACCGGGTGTGTCGAGAATGTTTACTTTATAGCCATCATATTCGAAACCCATTACCGATGTGGCCACCGAAATACCGCGCTGGCGTTCGATTTCCATAAAATCGGAAGTAGCGCCCTTTTTTATTTTGTTGCTTTTTACTGCGCCTGCCACACGAATTGCCCCGCCAAAAAGCAGCAGTTTCTCAGTCAATGTGGTTTTACCTGCATCCGGGTGACTTACAATACCAAAAGTTCGTCTGCGTTGTATTTCTTCAAGAAATGTCATTTTCTATACCTTAATTTGCGGGCGCAAAAATAGGGAAAGAAGTCGGAAAAGTTCAGCGTTTAAGATTTAAAGTTGATGACAAGAAAGAGATTTATAGTGATTTATTGATATTTCATTGTGTCAACCACAAACAATCACCCGCAATCTCCACTAATCTCTATCAATCACCATCAATTTCAAATTTTCAGTTTTTTGCTTTCCTTAAAACATCAGAAATATTTCCCCAATATTTTTCGTGGAATTTGACACTTTTTTTACCGATGATATCATTGTACGTCTGCGGTTTATCATCGGGATTAAATTTACGTACAAACAAATCTTCATATAAACCCGGAACTTCGGGATGAAACTGAACGGCAAAAACATTCCTGAATTTTTTATGCGCCAAACCTTCAACTACTTTTCCATCGGGCGAAAGTGCAGTGATTTCCAGTCCTTTCCCAATTTTTTCGACTGCCTGGTGGTGACTGCTCAGCACACGGGGAGTAAAGCTTTTCGATACCTCTACGGCTACGCCAAAAAACGGGTGATCAGTAAATTGTATCGTGTGCAGGTTAATACCCATGATTAAAGTATCCTGAACTATTTCCTGCCAGTAATTGCGGTGAAGATTTGCCCGGCCAATTTCGAGCGTTTTTTCTGGTGTTGTCGCCCCGTAAATTTCAGCCGGAATATCCTGAATTAAAGTTCCGCCGGTGGCCACATTCATGGTTTGCATACCCAGACAAAAACCGGTAACCAGGTATTTGGGTTTTTCCTTTAAAAAAGGCTCAAAATCTTCGTTCCGAAATCCGCCCAGCAAATGAAAAAGAAAAGTAGTTTCGAAATAATGACGCCCCGGATCTGTAACAACGGAAAGTGTATTTTCTTCTCCATAAACTCCCGGAGGAATATCAGGTCCTCCAAAAAAGAAAACTCCGATGGAATTGTCAAAAACTTTCTTCAATTCCACACTGCAGTCATTTTGTTGAAAAAGGTTGTCTTCATTGAGTTCCCCTTTAATTTCGTGGAGATAAAAATTTTCAAGTTTGTTGCTTTCAATATATAGTTTTGTCTCACTAAAATCGTAATCCTGCCCGGTGTAATAAACTCCAACGAATTTTGTCTTTCGTGTGTTTACATTGAGCAACTCTGCATTTACAAGGAATTGTATGGTTTTCAGGTTACCAACTGTTGGATTGGTAAGAATGATGTAATTTTTTCTTGTGTTAAAATCAGAATTAAAAAAATCCTGAGAAAATGCCCCGAAAAAGCAGGTAATCGAAATCAGTAAAAGAAATAGTCGTTTCATGTTTTTTTGTTTAATGGAACCAAATATAGCACAATCTCATTTTGTGAGGAACAGTTTACCTTCTATTTCAAACAAAACCGGAAAATTGCCGAAGAATCATCAAAATTTATACATTTGCTGAAATTCAAAAATATATAGTTATGAAATTCAATTTTAAAACACAGTACCTGATTATTGCGGCAGTGGTGCTAATTCTTATACTGCTTTTTGGTGGTCAAATGTTTTTAATTATTCAGGCAGGTGAACGGGGTGTAATTTTCAAACCTTACACATCGGGTTTGGATAAGGAAAATATTTACAGTGAAGGATTTCACATTATTGCGCCATGGAATGATATGTCAGTGTACAATGTTCGCGAACAACAGCGCGACGAACCAATGGATGTGCTTGATAAAAACGGATTGTCAATCAGCATGGATATTACTGTTCGTTTCAATCCGGCGTATAATAAAATTGGAAATCTGCACGAGCAATTTGGGATTAACTTTGTGAATGTGCTTGTTGTGCCCGAGGTAAGGTCTTGTGTTCGCAGAGTTGCCGGACGTTATACTGCCGAAGAAATATATTCGACCAAAAGGGCAGAAGTGGAACAATCGATAATTGAGGAAACAAAAAAGATATTAAGTGAAAATTTTATCGAAATGAAAGCGTTGCTTATTCGATCGATTAATCTGCCCGATCAGATAAAGGGTGCAATAGAAAGTAAACTGAAACAGGAACAGGAAGCTTTGGCATACGAATTCAGGTTGAGAAGTGAAGAATCGGAAGCCGAACGCCGCCGTATTGAAGCGGAAGGTATTGCTGCATTTAACCGGATTATCAATGCAAGCTTAACTGATAAGATTATTCAGCAGCGTGGAATCGAAGCTACCATTGATTTGGCCAAATCGCCAAACACAAAAGTTATTGTTATTGGCAGCGGGAAAGATGGTTTGCCGTTGATTTTGGGGAATAATTAGGACAAATAAAATTATAAACAGGCTGGTTTTTACCGGCCTGTTTCATTTACAATACATTTTAAGATGATTAAAATCAAAAATCCCTTTACAGAAATGGGTACCCGCCACGATTACAACTGTTTTGGCTGCTCGCCTTTTAACGAAATCGGGTTGCAGCTCGAGTTTTGGGAAAACGATGACGAGCTGATTGCCAAATGGCAACCCCGAAAATCGCTGGAAGGCTGGAGCAATGTGGTTCATGGCGGTATTCAGGCCGCTTTACTCGATGAACTTGCAGGATGGATTGTGCTGATAAAAATGAAAACCGCAGGAGTAACTTCAGTTTTAAATGTTAAGTACCATAAACCCGTAAACATTTCGAAAGGGGAAATAACTGTTAAAGGGAGAATAGTTGAATCAGACCGTAAAACAGCCACAATCAATGCAGTTTTATATGATGGAGAAAACGTGGAGTGTGCAACTGCAGAAATTGTATATTACTGCTTACCCGAAAATCTGGCAAAAGCAAAATATCATTATCCGGGCCACAGCTCGTTTTATCATTGACAAAAAACACAAACCTGCACGGGAATGCTCAACATGTTTGGATCTAAATAATATTGGATAATTTTAAGTCATTGCAGAAAGGAATTGCATTTTAAGACTGAAAACAACATTATTTTTTACGGCCTTTAAATTTTTCCTGATGTGGCAATAATTCGTCTTCTTCTTCGTACTCATCATAAATCGAAAGTCTTTTCTTCGAACTCTTGTCTTTTGCAACAGCACCCTTTTTTCCAAGACTAAAACTGTCATCAAAATCAGAGTAATTTTTTTTCAAGCTATTTTTCTTCATTTTATTGAATCAATAAAAAATAAAAATGAAATTTTGAATGATTAATTTATTTATAAAGCGAAAAATAAATAATTTTTAAATATGTGGTACATCTAAATTGCATTTTTTTAATCCCTGATTTTTTAATGCCATATTTTCTGCTATCTTGAAAGGATTTTCAAACCACAATTTTTTCATTTCATACACTGAGATGGCTCAAAATAAGTAATTTCATTTTTCGTTTTAAATCGAAATAAAAGGTTATAAATGTTTCAGATTTGTGCTAAAAATAGTTTAATAGTCCTGCTCATTATTTTGTTTTCAGGTTTTTATTCGGTTGCTCAAAACAGCTCAAAACAGCAACAGCAATTCGAAAAAGCATTACAGTATTACAAATTGCAGGAATACGAAAATGCCATAGTTGAGATTGAAAAATTATTAAAGAAGAATCCTGTATTTATCGATGCAACTCTTTTACTGGCAGATGTTTATCATGAAACAAGGTCAACCGGCATGGAAATAAAAACGCTTGAATCTGCCCTGCAGTTATCGCAGAACTCGCTGATTTATTACCGGCTTGGAAAAGCAAATTACTCAATTGGAAATTATGAGAAGGCATTGTTCAACTTCGAAAAATATATGCAGTCCAATGGAATATCCGATGTACGTAAAACCGAAGTTAATCAAAGTATCATGAGTTGCCGTTTTGCTATTGATGCGGTAAAAAATCCGGTAAATTTCAATCCCGTGCGTTTATCAGAAAATATTAATTCGGTGAATGAAGAATATTGGCCATCAATTTCGCTCGACGGGAGTAAACTTGTTTTTACACGATTGTTAAAACCGTCAGCCGGCTTGCCTCACGAAGATTTCTATATTTCTGAATTTGATTCTTCAGGATGGGGGAAAGCAGCACCGATTATTGAAATTAATACCACTGAAAACGAAGGTGCGCAAGCGTTATCCGCTGACGGACGATTTTTGTTTTTTACCGCCTGCAATCGTTCTGATGGAAAAGGAAGCTGTGATATTTACTACTCGGTTTTTAACGGTAAAAGCTGGAGTACTCCCCGGAATGCCGGAAATGTTTTAAACGGCAAAAGCTGGGATGCCCAGCCTGCCATTTCTTCCGACAACCGGTTTCTGTATTTTTCTTCCAATCGTGAGGGAGGAAAAGGGAAAAAAGACATCTGGCGTGCAGAGTTGTTGGTAATTAACGATAATGGAAATATTGAATGGAGCCAGCCTCAAAACCTGGGTACTATTATAAATTCCGGTGGTGATGAAATTTCACCATTTATTCACCCCAACAATAAGAGTTTTTATTTTGCTTCCGATTTTCATCCGGGAATGGGTGGAATGGATTTGTTTCTGTATGAAATTCAAAATGATGGAACAATAACGGAACCTAAAAACCTCGGATTTCCAATCAATACCAACAAAGATGAACAGGGTTTGAATATCAGTTTTGACGGATTGACTGCCTATTTTGCATCGGAACGCGAGCCTGGTTTTGGTTTGGATATTTTTACATTTCAATTGCCGGAAGAACTTCGACCTGATCCGGTCACTTATGTAAAGGCAAATATCACCGATGCCGAGTCCGGAAAAGTAATACAGGCAGTTGTTGAGCTTTTCAATCTTTCATCTGATTCTCTGAAACAACGGACAGAAAGAGCTGATATAAACGGGGAAGTTTTGCTCTGTTTGCCAATGAATGCCAATTATGCTTTTAATGTATCTGAACCGGGATATTTGTTTTATTCGCAATCATTTCAGCTAAAAGAAATGAAAACATTTGAAGCACCTGAAAAGATTGAAATCCGCTTAAATCGAATTAATATTGGAGCCGAAATGAATTTGTACAACATTTATTTCGAAACCGATTCCTTCAGGATTTTGCCCGATTCTGAACCGGAATTGAGAAAACTTACTTCGTTTCTTAAAAATAATCCCCGGGTGGAAGTTGAAATTCAAGGTCACACCGACAATACCGGACGTCCGGAGCGCAACCTGAATTTATCAGAATTACGTGCGAAATCGGTTGTGGAATATCTTATTTCCAATGGAATAGCAGCAGACAGGTTGCAATTCAAAGGTTTTGGTGAATCTCATCCGGTGGCAGCAAACGAAACCGAAGAGGGACGAATGTTAAACAGGCGGACTACAATAAAAATTGGAAAATAATAAGTTGATGTTATTTAGTTGAAAATTTTTATTTTTGAGCTGCTATTAAATCAAATTTCCTATTTTAAAAACAGAGTTGAATTAAACAGTTGACATTATCACATAAAAGTAAAAATATGTCCGGATTTGTTTGTTGTAAAGTTGGTTACAAAAATATGACGAAATTGCTTTTTGTTTTGGTCTTGTTGTTTTTTGGTTTTGAAATGAATGCTCAAACCAATAAAAAAGTTGAAGATTTATATGCTGAAGCTCAAAAACAGTTTTCAACCAAAAATTATTCCGGTACGATAAAAATCTGCAAACAGATTTTGTCTTCAGAACCCGGATTTAAAGATGCTCATTTGTTGCTGGCTGATGTTTACAGCAACCTGGATTCAGTGAATCTTGAAATACTTCATCTAAATAAAGCGGGTGAAATTGGCCGGGAGTGGGATGTTGTTTTCAGGTTAGGCGAAGCACATTACAAAAAAGGCGATTATTCAGAAGCGTTAAGGTATTACAACATTTACAGCGACTATAAATATATTCCGGAGAAGCGACAATTTTTACTTGCCTGTAAAATAGCAAGTTGCAGGTTTACGATGCAGCCGTTATATGATTCTCAGGTAATTACGCCGCAAAAAACCGGGAATACTGCCACCGAAGAATTCTGGCCAGTAACTTCTGCCGATGGGAAGAAACTGGTTTTTAAACGGTTAATAAATGATCGTAAACAGCTTCAAGATCAGGAGGCTTACAAGGCAGAACCCGATTCAGCAATTTGGGATATAGCAAATCTTTTAAACGATACAATTGCATTTTACAACGAAGGTATGAAAACACTTTCCGATAGCTCGAAAATAATGTTTTTCACGGCTTGTGATCATCCCGGTGGATTGGGTAGTTGTGATATCTATTTTATCAAATTTGAGGGTGGAAAATGGAGCGCACCTGTAAATGCCGGAAGTCCGTTAAATTCGGAATACTGGGAAGGCCAGCCCTCATTTTCAACAGAAGGTCAACTCTTGTATTTTTCGAGCGACAGAAGTGGTGGTAAAGGAAAAAAAGATATCTGGAAGTCTGAACTGCTTGGATTTTCAGACGATGGTTTGCCTAAGTGGAAAGAACCGGTAAATCTGGGAAATGCAATTAATACAACCGGTGATGAGATTTCGCCTTTCATATATGAAAATAAACATTATTTCTATTTTGCATCTGACGGACTTCCCAGTATTGGCGGAATGGATTTGTATTCAGCGGAAATCGATAATTTGGGAAATATTACAAATCTGAAAAATCTCGGATACCCAATAAATACGCATTATGATGATGATGGATTAACCTTGAGCTATATTTGCGATACTACTTACTTTTCTTCTTCGAGACAAACAGAAAAGGGAATGGAAATTTTCGCGTTTAATCTCGACAGGGGTTTGGCAACTTCACCAGTTGCGTATGTTAAGGTAAAAGTTACCGATCTGAAAACTAAAAAGCCAGTGGTGGCTGCAGTTAAATTGGAAAGCCAGCCATTTAACACCTCCAGGTTTCAATCTCAGGATACTGACGAAAATGGAGAGACAATGTTTTGCATTCAGTTGAACAGAAATTATGCTTTTACAGTATCTGAACCCGGATATTTGTTTAACTCCCGTTTTTTGAATCAGAGTAAAGTAAATTCGCTTAGTGAACCACAAGTTTTGGATATCGAACTTGAACCCATTGAAGTTGGCGCTGAAGTGCAGTTGTACAACATTTATTATGAAACCGACTCGTTCAGGATTCTTCCGCAGTCGGAGTCAGAGTTACAGAATTTAGTTACTTTCCTGAAAAATAACAGCGTGCTGAAAATTGAAATTCAGGGACATACGGATAGTTCGGGCAACGCAGAAGCTAATCAAATCCTTTCGCAGCGCAGGGCAAAATCCGTTGTTGAGTATTTGACCCGCAACGGAATAAATACAAATAGGTTAAAATTTGGTGGTTACGGAGATAAAGTTCCAATTGCATCGAACGAAACGGTTGAGGGACGAATGCTAAACCGGCGAACAACTATAAAAATTCTCGAAAAGTGATAAAGATTTTGTTGAACTTAATTTCATGATTATATGTTAAAAATCAGAACGTTCAAATTAATTTATCAAAACTGATTTTCAATGATCTGAATCAATTTTTTCGAACCTTTTTAATTTTTAATTTTCCATTTTTAATTGGATAAAATGAACCACGATTTGCGCATCGATCACGATTCTGAAATACCTAAATACAAGCAGGTTGTCGATTTACTGGTCTCTGATATTGAGGCAGGAATCTTCAAAGTGGGGCAGCGGATTCCGTCCATTAACGAAACCAGCGAAGAGCTTTTAATTTCGCGTGATACGGTTGAAAAAGCATACGTTTATCTGCGCAAAAAAAGTATTCTTGCATCGGTTCGCGGAAAAGGATATTATGTGAATCAGATTAATGTGCACAAAAAAATTAAAGTCGCCCTCATTTTAAACAAACTAAGCAATTATAAAAGAAGTATTTATTATTCACTGACCGAAACTCTTGGCAACAAAGCAAGTGTCGATGTTTTTATTTACAATTACAACATCGAGCAGTTCGAAGAGATTGTGAACAACCAGATGATTCATTACGACTATTTTGTGATTTTGCCTCATTTTAAAGATGACGACGCAAATGGAGCCGGCATAATCAAGAAAATTCCAAAAAAGAAAGTGTTGCTTGTAGATCGCAATCTTGAACAGTTGAAAGATTATCCGTTGGTGTACCAGGAATATGAAAAAGACATTCAATCTGCGCTTGGGAAAGGCCTGGATTTGATTCGAAAATATAAAAAAATAAACCTTGTTTTTCCTTTAAATCAGTACTACTCACGCTATATCGTTCGCGGATTTCAGATTTTTTGTCAGGTTAATAATCTGCCATTTTCAATTATTGATCAACTGGAAGAATCCGATGTAAAAAAAGAAGAAGCCTTTGTACTGATTTCGGATGACGACTTGTACCGTTTCATAAAAATCTGCAGAAATAAAGGATGGAAACCTGGAAAAGATGTCGGCCTGGTTGCTTATAACGATAATCCTGTAAAGGAATTACTGGGAGATGGAATTACCACAATATCAACCAATCACGATGTTATTGGCCGCTTTGCTGCTCAAATGATTCTCACCGGCGATTTCATGCGAATTAAAAGCCCGTTTGAGTTTATCCAAAGAAATTCGCTATGATCCGGGTAAGAATGAGACTTTGAGTTTCCCTGCTCATAGATTTACCTTTTGTGATTTAGTACCAAAAAATCATGGACTTTGAAAAGTCAATGTCACTGTGTTACCCCAAAAACTTTCTCATTTCTTATTTCTTGTTCGATGTTTTAGATTTCAAAATAAATAACAAAATAAAGAATAAGAAACATAAAATCAGGAAGTTGTTGAAATGAGTGTTGTTTACGGTTTCACTAATTTGGAACTAATCCGTCCGTCCGGGTGACAATCCTTGCAAGCGACAAAATGAATATCATTTGGACTTTCGGGCGAAATATAGGTGGTGTTCATCGTTCTTACATCCAGTTTGCAGTTGTTCGATTTTCCGGGGTGGCATTTGTCGCATGAATTCCGCTGATAATTGGTGTGCGGTTCGTGACATGCCCGGCAACTGATTCCTTCGTGAACGCCGGTGGGAGTGTGGTCGTCGCTGCTGCCTGCCTGATGCCGGACAGATGGAGCGTGACACTGAACACAAAGTCTGTACACCGGATCGGCTGGAGTTTGAACAGTATCGGTTCCATTTAAAATTACCGGGGTTGGCAGGTTGGCCAAATCGAAATGCGTTTGCTCGTTCCGGTTATAAAATCCGACCGAATTATTTTGCACTACTCTTCCATAAAAAATATAGTTGGGATTTGCATAATCCGGCCGCACTGATGGCAATCCGCGACTATGTATTTTATGACAAGTCATACACGGGATGGTTGACATCTCTGTTCTTGTAATATCTTTCATTTTCCATGGGCCTTCAATCGAAATGGGTTCCACCAAATCGTAAGTTGTTCCCGCGTAAAACATTCCGTGACAGCGCAAACAATCGAAATTCAACTGCTCGGTGGTGTTGTGTTTTTCATCCAGGAAAATATTGGAATAACTGGCCGAATGACCGCTGGCAATCCAGTTTGAATACTCATTTTCATGACAGTTTTTGCAGCGCATCATGGTCTCCAGAATCTGTTCTTCAGTCATTCTGATATCATCGCGTGAAGGAGCCGATTTTACATGTGTAAATACCATATTGGCTTTTTCAGAAAAACTGTGCCAACCGTTGCTGAGTGCGGTGCCGTGACATTTAAAACACGATATCTGGCTATGTGCCGAATTTGCCCAGGTTTCGTGAGAAGGATTGATTTCGTGGCAACTGGCGCAGGTTTTTTCAGGGTTGGCTGTGTTCCAGTACGTGTAGCTTCCACCAAACAGAATAATTAGAATGAATAACAAAACTGGTAATCCAATAGCAATTTTTATAAATTTAATTTTCATAGAGCATTTATTTTAAACCACATAGACACATAGAACACATTAGTTTTATTTGAATTTCGTACCGTTCCAGTTTTTCACAATGTAATCGCCTACCCAGTAACCAAGCGCCATAATTGTCAGGGCTGGATTAAAACCGCCGTTGGTTACATTTAAACTTCCATCGGCAACAAACAGGTTGTCTATTTCATGAACCTGACCAAATTTGTTGGTAACCGAGGTTTTCGGATCGTTTCCCATTCTGGCTGTACCCGATTGATGCTGACCACCGCTCAATCCACCACCTCCAACACTTTGCCATGTATAGTAAGCGCCGGCTTCCTTTAGAATTTCTTCGGCCTTGTCCGACAAAAACTGGCAACCAATCCTGTCATATTTGTGTCTTTCACCCGAAAGCCGGACTGTTGGAATTCCCCAATCATCTTTTACTTCAGGGTCGATGGTAACCCGCGAATCGAAATTTGGAATTTCCTGGAATGGCCCGTGTAACCGAATTACGCGTTTAAACATACTTCGCTGATATTCCTTGTGTTCAATCCCCCATTGTTTGGCTCCAGGCGGACGCATTTTTGAAAACAAATAGGGCATCGCAGTAAACTCATTACACAATACGCCACCACCAATAATATCTTTATTGCCGTGGTTGAAATCACTCACTGCCATACATGCACCAGGTCCAACATCGTCATAAATTTCATCCTTCATTAATCCAAACGCTCCGGTGTATGCATGTCCCTGAAGGTTGCGGCCTACCCAGTCGCTATTATTGCCTGCACCGTTAGGAAACAGTTTCGATTTTGAATTCAGCAGTAATCGGGCGGTTTCTATTGCTGCCGCTGAAACAACAACAATATCAGCGGTTTGAATCTGGCCTTTGTTATTTTCATCGAAATATTTTACTCCTGTGGCCCGGCCTTTTTCATCGAGCATAATTTCAGCAACCTGGCAATTCGTGCGAAGTTCGCAATTACCCGATTCCAATGCAGTTGGAATCACTGTATTGTGCGTGCCGCATTTGGCATTTACCGGACATGCAAATCCAACGCAACTGCGCATCCTGTAACATGCCGGCCGGCCGTTGTAACGGACTGAATTGCGTAACATTGGAATTGGAAATGGGTGCAATCCCAGTCGTTTTGAGGCATCAACCAGCAATTGTCCTTCGCGGTTATAGGTAAATGGCGGCATTGGATAAGGCTTTTTGCGTGGTGCAAAAAATGGATTGGCGTTATGTTCGCCGGCAACTCCAATTTCCCATTCTGCTCTTTCATAACACGGTTCCAAATCGAAATAACTGATTGGCCAGTCATCAAGTGTTGAGCCTTCCACATGGCCATAAACAGATTTCAGTTTAAAATCCTGTTCCATAAACCGCCAGGCCATTGCGCCGTAACTGACTGTTCCTGAACCTACACATGCCGCATTATTGCTGTATCCTCCTTCACTTGGCAGAACAATCCGGGGCAAACCGTCACCATAAACAACCACCCGGCGATGCCGCTTATCATCGGGGCCGAAAGCATTTCCCAAAACAGTGGTTCGCTGCGAAATAAGTTCATCATCATCATGGTCATCATAAGTTGCCCAACCGCCACGTTCAAAAAGAACCACAGAAAGTCCGGCCACAGCAAGTTCTTTGGCTACAATTCCGCCACCAGCTCCGGCACCTACCACAATTGCGTTTACATGTTTATTTTTCATTGTCAGAATAAATTCAGGCTGTTAATATCGGTGCGGTTTCTTTATTTTTCTCCTCCCCAATTGGTGAGGTGGGGAGGGGCTGCTGTGCACATTTCGATTCGTAGCGGTTTTGCCCCATAACATGCGGGTAATCCAGTTTCATCATTTTGTAGCTGACGTAATTGACATTACCTCCATGCCTGGGCGAACCATAAAATCCCTGCATGGTGTGGTCGAGCATTAGCCGGAAAAAGCCGATTTGGCTGGTTTCTTTCCAAAACTCTTCGGGAAGTTCACCCTTTTCCATGTTTATCATAAATTCAGTCTGAACAGCAAAATCAAGTTCATAAAAGGCTTTTTGAAATAGTTTTTGTGCTGAATTTTCAATTGCAGGAATACCTTTCCTGTACAGTTCCTGAAAACGGGTGTACGGGCCAACCAACTGTTTGTCAATGAAATTGATGACATTGGCATCGGTAGCGCCGGGGTCTTTGTCGGCCGGGATGATTTGTTCTGCAAATGCGATTACAGTTTTTGCTTCCTGTTCGGTGAAAAACCGCCAAACTGAATCATATCCAGAGCAAGCAGGAATAAACATGATACTGCCACAAGCCAAAGATAACTGACGAATGAAATCTCTACGGTTGGAATTCATAAGTTTTCGGTTTAAGTTGATGATAACAAATTTAACTTTTTGTGCAATCTGTTATTGCCCGATTTGTAATTTGGAATAATTCTATATGGGAGAAAATATTTGTACAGAGGTTTCCGGACCGCCGATTTCATATGCAGATATGATTACGTATCACTCGTCAAAACGGAATTAGTGCGGAGGTTTGCAACCGCTGAATAATAAAGCAGTTAAAAACCATAGCACCCTATTCAATCCCTATCAGCACCGAAACAAAATAATTTCTTGGATTTCCGGGATAGTAATACCGTGGCAGGTTGCCACCGACCGAAATTGCATTTACAGCAAGCATTGAAGAATAATGTATATCGAAAATGTTTTGAACTCCGGTTTTGAACTCAAATTTCAGTTTTTTTATTTTGCCAAAATATTTGGCTTCCAGGTTGGTAATTCCAAAGGCATCCGAATAATCTGTATTTGCATCGTTAACAGCCATTTTTCCTGTATAGCGGTGCCATAAATTTAAACCGATATTTCTGGTTGGGTTAATATTGGCCAAAACAAACCAGGTGGTTTTCGAAGTTCCGGGTAGGTTATTTCCCGAATAATCAACATCCTCATCAACAAAATCGCTGAAATGGTAATTGGCAATGGTAGCATTTCCGGTGAACATTAACGATGGAAACTTTAAAGGGTTGGTCACATTCCATCTGATTTCAGTTTCAAAGCCCGGGTGAAGCGATTTTCCTGCATTCAACCCAACGTATGCATCTTCTCCGGTTCGCCTTGCAACCAGCAGATTTTTGATGTAAATACGGTAATAACTTGCCGTAAACTGAATGCGATCGGAAATTTGCGAACGTAAACCGATTTCAGTATTCCAGCCGGTTTCGGGTTTTATGTCGGGATTAATATCGCCCGCTGGCATCAAAGTTTCTTCGAAAGTTGGTGTTGAAAAACCATGACTAACATTTCCGAAGACAGATAATCTTCTGTTCACAACAACATTTGCTCCCAACCGCGGTGAAATTATTGGCTTGTAAGTTTGGTTTCCGGATTGATCACCATTTTCTGTGAATTCGTCGGTATAGTAAAACCGGGTGAGATTGCCGTTAATACCTGCTGAAATAAAAACCCGTTCATGAAAATTTGATTCTAATTGAACAAACAGATTCTCGTACTGCCTTTTTTCCATGTTGTCAGACAGTAAATCGGAATTGCCTGAATTGGAAAAAGTGGACCAGTTATATTTTTCACGAAAAAATTCAATCCCTGATGATAAAGTAAATTTGTTGGGTGAATCGTTAATTGTTTTTTGAACATAAGCACGCCATCCTATGTAATTCGAGTTTTCCTTGAGGCGGTTAAATGGCCTCAGTTCGTCAGCATCGCGGAAACTGCCAAAAGTTGCTGCTGAAATTTTATGATTATTGTCTGTGGTAATATTCAGCGAGATTCCGAATTGCCCGTTCATATATTCTTCATTCCCTTCAATGTTTTGCCAGTTTGCAGCTGCCTTTTCAGGTGACTCCTGAAATGTTGGCAAATCAAGTGAACTTGGAATATATGCTTTCATTTTTGTGCCTTTTAGCAAAACCTGAAGATTTGCATTTGGCGAAAATGACCAGATTGAATTTATAAGGATATTGGAGCGGTTGGTTTCATTATTGTCGCGGTAACCTTCGCTTTTTAATATTGATCCTAACGCAAAAATATTCAGTTTGTCTTCGTTTATTCCTGCCGATAAAATATTTTTAATTGTTCCGAATGAACCAATTGTGGTTTGATTTTGAGCAAAGTCATTTACCACCGTTTTTGGATGAAATAAAACCACACCCGCCAAACCTGCACCAAACAAGCTTGACGACGGGCCTTTCACAATTTCCACTCTCCGAATAGCGGTATTTTCCAAATCTTCGAGTGTAGTTTCACCATCACCCGAGGTTAACGGAATTTCGCCAAAATAGGCTTTAATTTTGTTGGTTGCGTATGGTGAACGTGCGCCAATTCCCCGGATGGTTAACCTGTTGGTATTCAGTGTTCCGTTGTGCATTAAGACTCCCGAAACCTGGTTTAGCGCCTCAACTGTAGTAAGCGAATTACCCATTTCGAGCTGAAGTGGTGTTATTATGTTTACGGGTGCAGGAATATTAAACAGATTATAAGGCGAACGAAATGCCGAAATCGTAACCTCATCTATTTTGCCTGATAAAGCGGTGGTGTCTTTTTCGGTTTGCGGGTTTTCCTGACCACTTGCAATTAACCGGAAAAGCAATGTTACTAATAACAATATCTGTTTTATTTTATGCATAATTTATTTCTCTGTCAACTAATACTTAAAAACGCGATTTTTGTTCAGTTTAGTTCATTAAAAAGTTTGACAGCAAATATTAAATCTGTACTTTTTAAAATATCTCATATTTCGTTACTTTTGAAATTACCCCGAAAAGGGAAAAACTAAATTAAATACAATGAAAAAGCTACTTATTTTATTTTTATTTGGAATTGCGAATGCTTCATTTTCCCAATCCCACCCCGAACCGGTTACACTTGAACCCGGTGCAAAAGCCATCGATTTTAAATTAAAGGGAACCGATGGAAAAATGTATTCACTTTCATCTTTTAAAGATGCAAAAATACTCGTTATCATTTTTAGCGCTCCGCATTGTCCGACTGCACAGGCCTACGAAGAAAGGATAATTAAAATTCAAAACGACTACAAAAAACAGGGACTGCAGGTGGTAATGATTAATCCGAATTCGCCGGAGTCGGTTTGTCTGGAAGAGAGAGGTTACACCGATTTGGGGGATACTTTTGAAGATATGCAGATTCGCGCCAAAGAAAAAGGCTTTAATTTTCCGTTTCTCGATGATGGAGAAACTGAGGAAACATCAGCAAAATATGGTCCTGTGGCAACTCCGCACGCATTTGTTTTTGATAACGACAGGAGTTTGCGTTACGTGGGCAGAATTGACGATTCTGAGAAAATTGGTACAGCAACCCAACACGATTTGCGAAATGCCATTGATGCAGTGCTTGCCGGGAAAGAGGTGGAAGTGAAAAAGACCAAAGTTTTTGGTTGTTCAATAAAATGGAAATGGAAGAACGACACGAGAAAAAAACTGGACAGTGAATGGGCAAAAAAAGAGGCTCCGCTTGAAACACTTTCAATTGCCGCGATGAGGCAATTATTAAAAAACGATTCGAAAAAACTGCGGGTAATTAATGTATGGGCTTCCTGGTGTGGGCCGTGTATTGCCGAATTCAGCGAACTTGTTGACACGTACCGGATGTTTATGGGCCGCGATTTTGAAATGTACACCATCAGTACCGACAAACTGGATAAAAAGGAAAAAGTGAAGGAATTTCTGAAGGCGAAAAATGCTGCTCTGAATAACAATTTCATTTTCGAATCGGACAATAAATACGATTTAATTGAGAATTTCGAACCCAAATGGAACGGGGAAATACCTTATACAGTTATTGTTGAACCGGGTGGTAAAATTGTATGGAGTAATTCAGGTGGACTCAATTTCCTTGAATTCAGAAAGGCAATCGTGGAGAATCCTTTGATTGGAAGATACTTTTAGTTCCGTGTTCAAAGTTCCGTGTTCAAAGTTCAAAGCGTTCAGAGTTTAGTTAGTCAGTTTGAAAGATGTTTGGAATTCAAAATAAAAACCGGTTATTAAATGTCCTGATTGAAGAGGCGCTTTCTGAAGTTTTAGGGCAAAAAGTAATTATACAGTCCGAAAAGAGTTTGGGCGGGGGATGTATCAATCATGCTTCAAAACTGGAAACCAATTACGGCAACTTTTTTCTCAAGTGGAACGACAATTGTCCGGCAGATATCTTTATCCGCGAGGCTGAAAGTTTGAAGGAATTAAAAAAAGCAGCCGGAGATTTTCTGGTTATTCCTGAAGTATTTGCATCGAAATTGATTGATGAAACTCCCGGAATTTTGGCCATGGAATTTCTGGAAAGCGGATATTCTTCAGGTTCTGATGAAAAGCTGGGCAGGGGATTGGCAAAAATCCATCAGTACAGCAATTCACAATTTGGTTTTTACAACGATAATTATTGCGGAGCAACATTGCAAAACAATTCCTGGAAAAACAACTGGCCAGAGTTTTTTCGCGATAACCGGCTTCTTTTTCTTTTAAATTTAATTGATGGTAAAAGGCCATTTCCGGCTGATGAAAGAAAAATATTTGAAAAGTTAGCAGGAAGAATTGAAATTTTAATTCCTGAAAATTCTGTGCCGGTTTTAATTCATGGCGATTTGTGGTCGGGCAATTATATGATTTCTGAAAAAGGGCCATCGTTAATTGATCCTGCTTCGTATTATGCCGACCGGGAAATGGAGTTCTCTATAATTACCATGTTTGGCGGATTTTCGCAACGGTTTATTGATGCCTACAACGAAGTAAATCAGTTGCAAACCGGCTGGATGCAGAGAAATGGTTTATATCAGCTTTATCATGTTTTAAATCATTACTTTTTGTTTGGTGGTGGTTACCGGATGCAGGCCGTTCAAATTGCAAAAAGCTATTTATAAAAATAAAAAATCATTTTCATGATTACTCAAAAGGCAAATGAAATTACTCCGTTTATTGTAATGGAAGTTTTGGAAAAAGCAGCCGAAATGGAACGCAGGGGAATCAATGTAATTCACCTCGAAGTGGGGGAACCTGATTTTGATGTACCACCGTGTGTTTCTGAAGCTGTTGGAAAAGCATTTAACGAAGGCCGGACACATTACACACACAGTTTGGGCGACCCTGAGTTGCGTGAAGAAATTGCCAAACGATACCTTAGTATGTATGGTGTAAAAATTTCGCCCGAACAGATTATTGTGACCTCGGGCAGCTCCCCTGCAATTTTATTAACACTCGGAGTTTTGTGCGATGTAGATGACGATGTAATTATTTCCGATCCCGGTTATGCCTGTTATGCAAATTTTATCCGGTTTTTAAATGCCAAAGCGGTAAAAGTTCCTGTGTTTGAAGAGGACGGTTTTCAGTACCGGCCTTCAGAAATTGAAAAAAGGATTACAAATCGAACAAAGGCAATCATGATCAACAGTCCCATGAATCCGACGGGTAATTTACTTTCGCCTGAAGTAATGAAAGAGTTGCTGAAGTTCGGTATTCCTATCATCTCCGACGAAATTTATCACGGACTGGTTTACGAAGGACGGGCACATTCAATTCTGGAATTCACTGAAAACGCTTTTGTTTTGAATGGTTTCTCAAAACTTTTTGCTATGACGGGTTTACGGTTGGGTTATGTGATTGCTCCAAAACAATGCGTGCGGCCAATGCAGAAACTACAGCAAAATCTTTTTATATGTGCAGGTTCAACCGAACAAAGAGCTGGAATTGCTGCATTGCAATCAGCCGGAAACGAAGTGGCAATAATGAGGGAAACTTATAACCAACGTAGAAAATACATTATTGAACGGCTGATTCAACTTGGATTCGATATTAAAGTGCCGCCAACCGGGGCATTTTACGTTTTTGTGAATGTAAAACATATTTCTGTGGACAGCTATAAACTGGCCTTTGATATTCTTGAAAAGGCGCACGTTGGAGTAACGCCTGGAATAGACTTTGGTGAAAATGGAGAAGGTTTTTTGCGTTTTTCGTATGCTAACTCTATAGAAAATATTAAGGAAGGAATGAACCGGTTGGAAAAGTATCTTGCAGCTTTGAAATAGAAATATTTTCAGCCATTTAGAAATTACCAGGGGCATCAAATACAACCACACACAAGTCCGTCCGCTAAACTGTCGAGAAATTCATTTTCAATTTCTTTTTCCTTGTCGGTACCTTTGCAGCTATAACAAACAGGTAAATTTACTTTTGTATTTAGCGCCGAATTTTCAGGTGTAACTTCAGCCTGACAAACAAAACATTTTTTGTTAAAAACTTCCATATAACTTTTTTTACAAAAGTAGTAAAAGCATCCTAAAACTTAACTTTGATTAAGTGCCGGTTAATCGCGATTTAATTGTCAAAAATAGTTGGTCATACTTCTGCATTGTAATAATTTTCAGGCATAAAGAATTAGGCCAAATCAACTACTCTGCTCAGAAAGTGTAAACCACTGCCAATCCGCTTTGTTTCCGGTTGGTCCACGGGAAAATGTCAAAGTTTTTAATGTGTTCGTTATCCCATTTATATTGATGAGTTAGATATACGAGTTCGGTGGAAAGCATCCCGAATCCAGCGCCGGCCACAACATCAGAAATCCAGTGGGCATTTTTGGCAACCCGCATTAATCCAACTGTTGTAGCGCAGGAGTACGCGCCAATACTGTACCAGATACTTCTTTCGCCATATTCTTTGTGCATAAAATGGGCCAGTGCAAAAGCGGTGGAAGTGTGCCCCGATGGAAATGAATGTTCTCCACCGTTGGGCCTTTCCTCATTTACCCAAACCTTTAGTGAGGAAACTATAAGCTCATTGAGAAGAAGGCTTTTTACAACGATTGCCGTCCGGTTCCCAAAATTGTTTTTCCCTTTTACTCCCACAGCGTTTAAGGCATAAACAGCAACTCCGGGTGCATACTGAATGTAGTCGTCAATACTGCCCGAATACGAAAAATTTGTCTGCACCCAATCCTGAAAATTCTCTTTTGCATCGGTTGAAAAATGAAGCGCCGTTCCTGTGGCAATCAAAAGGATTGGGGCAATAAATGGTTTGATTCCTCTGCTCTTGTCTTTGTAATGAAAGTTAATCCTGTGGATTGAATCGGCGTGAAGAGCCCCCCGCCAGCCCACTCCAGGAGCGGGGGAAAAAGAAGTTTCCCTGCAAATATTGAAATCAATGTGATGGAATGAGGAAAGTTCAGTTTGTTTAATCATTTTGAAAGTATCGTTTGTTGTAAATGATTCTGCAATTGAATATCGCCCTGACAAAAGGACAATTAATAAAACGAGTATGATTTTAAATTTCATTTGGGTTAAAAATAAAATTTTACATTGAAATAGGGTAGATGGATATTTTTTATTTTTAAATTTTGATGTTTTAATGTGGCAGAGCCGCAAAATATGGGAAGAAACACAATACTGACATTATTTCGTGAAAGTTGCATGGTTCTGTCCATTGGCTTAAATTAGCGGCCTTAATTATTTTAGTTTTTATTTACAGCGTGAAATCCAGTTCAGAACAAATACCGGTTTACAGCCTTCATAACTTCAGTTCAGGCGGGCGGGTCAGTCAACAGTTCCAGGTGGAGGTGTTTGATGCCAACCGCCATTTTAGTGTGAAATACCCGCACCGGCACGATTTTTTCGAGGTGCTGTATCTCTCGAAAGGTTCGGGTTTTCATATTATTGACGGCAACAAATACGAAATTCAACCACCCTGCGTGTTTTTTATGTCACCCGGGCAGGCGCACAAAATCGAGTTCTCAAACGACATTGAAGGGTACATCTACATTTTCACACCTGAGTTTTACCTTATCAATCAAACCAATCCAAACCGGCTCATCGAATTTCCCTTCTTTTTCACCATCAGGCAGGAAAACCGGCCGCTGATTCTGGAATCGAATCAGGATTTGGAGTTTCTCGAAACTCTTTTCAGAAAAGGAATTGCTGAAATTGAAAAAGGGGATAAATTTTCGGTTGAATTGTTGCGGTCGGTGCTCGATTTAATTCTTACCTCATGTTCGGTTTTGTATAAACCCGACGAAAATATGATTTCAAAAGGTCGCGGGAATATTGTGGTGAAAAAGTTTCTTCAGCTTGTAGAGGAAAATTACCATAAAAACCTGCCTGTTAACGAATATGCCGGAATGCTTGCCATTACACCAAATCATTTAACCCAAACCGTTACCCTGCTGACGGGTAAAACCACTTCGCAAATCATAAAGGCAAAACAGGTGCTCGAAATTAAAAGACTGCTTGTTCATACCAACCTTTCGGTTACTGAAATTGCAGGCCGTTTGAATTTCCCCGATCAATCCTATTTTACCAGGTTTTTTAAACGCGAATCCGGAAATACCCCTCTTCAGTACCGTTTTAAGGCTTTATAATGATTTGGGCAACGATTTGGTTTCCATCTGTATCACCACAGTTGGGATCAGATGGAATCCCTAACTTTTAAAAGAATTATTTAAGGATTCCATCTTTGCTTGAACAAACTACAGTTTTAATTTAATGGGTTCGTTTTTCATTTCAACAATAAAGATGGAAACCTTTTTTGAATGCCGTATTAAGGATTCCATCTTTGCTTAAACAAACTACAGTTTTAATTTGATGGGTTCGTTTTTCAATTCAACAATAAAGATGGAATCCTATTACAAAACACCTGCTTACTCCAGCAAAGAATCATCTTTTTCATCATGCCAAACATTGTGATAATTGACAAAGGATTCTAAACCTGCAAAAATATCTAATCCAAGTTGTCGTGCTATCTGAGTTTCCTTATTACTCAAATAAGCCGAATACGAACTGAATTTAAAATCTTTGTAATTCGAAGTATAGCCATGTTTCTCTGGATTAAAATGAACATAAAAAATACAATATTGAAGATATTCATGCTCCGTAATTTCAATCCGCTTGAAATTTTTATCTAAAAGGCTACTTGTTCTTTTTTCTTGTTTGTTGATTGCCATAGAGTAAGCTATAAACATACGCCTAAATTGTTCGCTGACAAAGTTGCCGACTTCCAATTCTTCAGTAATATCTTCAGTTGAAGGAATTCCTTTTATTATATCATTAACCTTAATTACCAAATGAAAATGACCAGGTAGAAGGACAAATGCAATTATGGAAATATGTGATACCAAATATTTATTTAGGAGTTTTAAGAAATAGTGATAATTATCCTCTGTGAAAAATATTTGTTGGCCATTTATCCCTCGATTAAAAATGTGGTAATAATTGCCACCTAGAATTGGTGTAGTTGTCTTTATTGAAGGCATTTTTGATTTAAAATTAGCAAATTTTTTTTGATTCGGATTCCATCTATATTTTCTCAGTTGGGTTCAGATGGAATCCCTAACTTTTAATAGAATTATTTAAGGATTCCATCTTTGCTTGAACAAACTACAGTTTTAATTTAATGGATTCGTTTTTCATTGCAACAATAAAGATGGAATCCAATTTTGCAACGATTTGGATTCCATCTGTATCACCACAGTTGTGATCAGATGGAATCCTTGTTTGAATGCCGTATTAAGGATTCCATCTTTGCTTAAACAAACTACAGTTTTAATTTAATGGGTTCGTTTTTCAATTCAACAATAAAGATGGAATCCAATTTTTTTTTCAATCATGCAAAAATGCAGTTGAGATGAATATATAATTCCCTGATTATTAAAAAGATTAAGAAAATTGAAATGTGTTGTTGTTTTCTATTTTCCATGAAAAATACCTAAATTATATGGTTTTTTACAGCGGTTTGTAATTTTTATTTTATTGCTTTGCAATCTTAAAATACAATTAGATTGTTAGATATTAGTATTGAGACAAAATCACAAATAAAAAATAAAGTAATCTTTTTAAAATTATAGAAAATGGCAAATTATTTCAATTCACTTCCGTTGCGCCTTCAATTGGAGCAATTAGGGAAATGCGATTTCATGGATGAATCGGAATTCGCAGACGGTGTTAAAAAACTGGTCGGCAAAAAAATAGTAGTGTTGGGGTGCGGCGCACAGGGCCTTGCACAGGGTTTAAACATGCGCGACAGCGGGCTCGATATTTCTTACGCGCTTCGTAAGGTTGAAATCGACGAAAAACACATTTCATATGTAAACGCTACTGAAAATAAATTCGAGGTAGGCACTTTCGAGGAAATGGTGCCAAAAGCCGATTTGGTTTTGAACCTTACACCCGACAAATACCACACTCCTGTTGTAAAAGCTGCCATGCCGCTGATGAAACAAGGTGCCTGCCTGTCGTACTCGCACGGTTTTAACATTGTTGAAGAAGGAATCGACATCCGCAAAGACATTACCGTAATTATGGTGGCGCCGAAATCTCCGGCATCCGAAGTGCGGGCCGAGTTTTTACGTGGATTTGGCGTGCCTACTTTAATCGCTGTTCACCGCGAAAACGACCCGAACGGCGATGGACTTGAAATTGCAAAAGCTTACTGTGTGGGCACAGGCGGACACAAGGCTGGTGTTTTGCACTCATCGTTTGTGGCCGAAGTGAAATCGGATTTAATGGGCGAGCAAACCATTTTGTGCGGTGTGTTACAGTCCGGTTCAATCCTTTGTTTCAACAAAATGATTGAAAAAGGTATCAATCCGGGTTATGCATCAAAACTGGTGCAGTATGGCTGGGAAGTAACTACCGAAGCACTGAAACTGGGTGGAATCACCCACATGATGGACCGTCTTTCGAACCCTGCAAAAATTGAAGCCTACAAACTGGCAGAAGAACTGAAAACCATCATGCGTCCGTTATTTGAGCATCACATGGACAACATCATGTCGGGCGAATTCTCGTCAACCATGATGAAAGACTGGGCTGCCGGCGACAAGGATTTGCTGAGATGGCGCGCTGCCACTGCCGAAACCGGTTTTGAGAAAACTCCCGCCGGCGACATGGAAATCAGGGAACAGGAATATTTCGACAATGGTACTTTAATGGTTGCCTTTGTAAAAGCAGGTGTTGAACTGGCATTTGATGTGATGACTGAAACAGGCATCAAGGCAGAGTCGGCTTATTACGAGTCGCTGCACGAAACACCGCTGATTGCCAATACCATTGCCCGTAAAAAACTCTACGAAATGAACCGCGTTATTTCCGACACAGCCGAATATGGCTGTTACCTGTTCGACCACGCCTGTCAGCCGCTGCTGGCCGATTTTATGAGCCGCATCGACACCAACGTGATTGGTAAAAACTTTAACGAAGGAAAAGACGGCCACGTTGACAACCGCGAATTGATTGAAATCAACGACGAAATCCGTTACAGCGAAGTTGAAATCATTGGCGCCGAACTGCGCGAAGCCATGGAATCGATGAAAGCGATTATCTAACCAATATTGATATATTTTAAAAAATGGCTCTGTCGGTTGGCAGGGCCATTTTTTGTAGATTATTTTTCAACATCCACTTTTCGCATTTCCCCGGCAACCAGATTGCGTATTTCGATGGTAGAAAGTTCCACTTTACAGGCAACCAAATCGGTGCAGTTACAACTGGCCTGCAGCAGGTCGTATATTTCGGGGTACTACTGTGGCAGCAGGAACGGGGCGTGTGTAGTGGTGTTAGGAATTTTAATATGAAGAGAATGAAGTTGGTTGATAAAAGGAATTTTTTTCCAGTTTTCTTTTACTTTCAAGAGACAAAATAAACTTCCTGGATTGGATTACTTAGATCAAACATGAACATTTCCGGAAACAATTGGTAGTCATAAATAAAGAGAAAAACGGAAAGTTATAATATTGTCAAACTTACATTGAAATGACAGGGTCTCTCTATTGGCGCTAATCTGTACATCGTGCCAAAATTCAGTAAAGGATATCCTCGTTTTTTCATGTTAATGTTAGCCGTACCGTTTACAGAAAATTTATATTTTTAAATGCAAATTTTTACAGGAAAATTAAAGGTAAAATGCAATTTAAAAACTGATTTATGGATTATACAATTCAATTCTGATAACTTATGAAACTTGAAGACCTTGGATATAACAGCAAACTTGAAACTTTCAGGATAGAAAATAACCTCAGCGGCTTTGAGATTGGAAGAGTTGTTGAAGAACATAAGGAACGATATAAAGTGAGGACCACTGCTGGTGAATTTGATGCTGAGATACTTGGTAATATGCGTTTTACGGCTAAAAGTCGTGAAGATTTTCCCGCAGTTGGAGATTGGGTTGCACTGACAGCCTATGACGCAGATTCTGCGATAATTCATAAAATACTGCCAAGATTCTCAACCATTAAAAGGCAGGCAGTTGGACAGTTTGGTGAAGTTCAGATAATAGCAGCTAACATTGACTATGCTTTTTTAGTCCAGGCCGTTGACAGGGATTTTAATATCAACAGACTTGAGAGATATCTAACCATTTGTAACTCATCAAAAGTGAATCCCATAATCATTCTCAGCAAGACGGATTTAATTAATGAGCAACAACTTTCCGGGATTTTGGAAAATATAAAAACCCGGATAAAGGATGTTCCGGTTATTGCGATTAGTAACGAAACCCAAAATGGATATGAAGCAATAAAAGCGACCATTGTAAAAGGGAAAACCTATTGTATGCTTGGTTCATCGGGTGTTGGAAAATCCACACTGCTGAATAATCTTTCAGGTAAGAATATAATGCGTACCGACACAATTAGCCAAAGTACAAACAAAGGAAGACACGTTACAAGTCACCGGGAATTAATTGTGCTGGAAAATGGTGGAATATTAATTGATAATCCCGGGATGCGGGAAGTAGGAATTGCCGATTCAGCCAGCGGTCTTGAAATTACTTTCGACAAAATTATTGACCTTTCCAGAAATTGTAAATTCAAAGATTGCACCCACACAAACGAATCAGGTTGTTTGGTTATTGAAGCTGTTAAAAACGGAGAAATTGATGAAGCATCGTATGAAAATTACCTGAAAATGGAAAGAGAGAAAGCATATTTTGAATCAACAGCCGAAGAGAGACGAAAAAGGGACAGGAAATTTGGAAAAATCATGAAGAACTATAAAAAAGACATGAACAAAAATTAGAACTTATTGACATCAGAAAATTTTATACCGGACCAACACAACTTCATTATCTATGTTCCGGGAATTAAAACACAAAATGGAAATAAGTTCATAAATAATACAAAAGGAACTGCCAGATACCGCTTTAAATAAAGCTTCTTTCCAAAACCGAATAACTGTTTGGCCCTTCGTTAAACAGCAAATCCAAAATGCTCAGGTTGGGTACAAATCCAAGTTTATCAGAAAAAACCTGCGTGTATTCTACGGGCTGAAAATGAATAACATTTTGCATTTTGATTTTTGGAGAGATGCTTTCCCTGAAATTTAAAGTTTCTTCAGGTACATTCTCAAAATCATGGGTTAAAATGGCCGTATTTTCAATTTCCATAAGTTCGCAAATGGTTTCGTGAATTTTCAGGTTGAATTCGAGCAGAAATTGGTGTTTTGATTCGAAAAAAGGATGGATATCGTCTTTGTAATATTCAAAAAAAGGGGAGGAGCTAAATGCTGAAAAAATGGTACGCCAGTGGTTTCGCTGCCAGTTGGTGTCGTACGAAATTTTGAGGTCTTTGATAAGGATTTTTGGTCCGCGCCCTTTTACAACGGGTACTATCAGTTGAATAGGCCCGTTTCCGCCCATAATTACACAACGGTTGCGATAGGTTTGTTTAATGAAATTCTCGAATTGCTCGATATAAACTTTTTCTGCATTCAGCAATTTAGAATAATATTGAATTGGGGCAAAATACGCTGTGCTAAGCAAAATAGTTCTGCTCATTTCACAATAATTTTCTCTGAAACTGAATTTCCTTTTTCATCGATCATTTTCACAATGTACATTCCTGGCAAAAATGCAGAAACATCAATTCTAATCAGACTGGTATTTACCGAGGGATTAACGAATATGGTTTTTCCTGTAAGGTCAAAAATCCGGATTGAAGAAATGGTTTCCCTTGAAAGAATGTTCAGTTTATCAGTCGCCGGATTTGGATAAATTCTGATTCCCAAATTTTCTGCCATTTGATGAGTGTTTACCGTTGAGCATTTCCCAATCATATTGTTATCGAGCCAATTTAGTCGAAGTGTAATCCAGCTTTTTAGTTTTTCAATTTCTCCCAAATAAGTAGAGGGTTGTGAGTCAACTTCAGGGGCCCCAACATTTTTACCTAATATCTGCCATTTTTGAAAATGATTCACCTGTGCATTTTTTACCACATTGTACACGGAGTCGATCATGTCAAAAACCACATCGTTGCTGAATTGATTGGCACGGGCTTCGAAATAGCTGCAATTCACTTTATTTTTAAAATTGTCATCCTGAAATAATCTCACCATCCAATCGGATGATTTTACATCGGGATTGCAATCATTCACTTTGTATGCCCAGCCTGAACCGTCGGTTGCTTTAAAAATAAAGCATTCATCAATATTTTTCCATGCCCAGTCGAAATCCCAAACCGGACCGGCAACAATTTTTCCGTTTTTATCTTTATGAAAATACTGGCTTTTTTTGAAGCCGTCGTTGTTTCTTGCAATTTCGCTGACCAGAAAATAGTCGATAAAACTCTTTACATCAATAAAGTTGGCGTAACCTAGATTTTCATCTCTGAAATTGGCACTGTACAATGCCTTTTCAAACGAAGTAACATAATTGGTGATATAACTTTTTTGCTGACTGGTGATTTCGTCCCAATCGGGATCATGATAAACAAAATGTATTTTGTAGTTGGGGTAATTGACTGGAGAATAGGGCGATTGCCAGCTATTGCTGTTGTCCCAGTAATCGATTTTGAAAATATAACCACCGGTAAGTTCTTCTCCCGAAATATCTTCTTTTTTCAGTTTGGCAATGTCAACCCGGTTTGAATCCTGTTTTATTTTTTCTGTCAGCACATAAATTCCCTGATATTCGTTGTTCAGAATCACATCAACCAATTTTGTGCGCGGAGCGTAATTTCCAAGTTTTTCAAAGATTTGATAACCGAGAATATTACGCATCAGCGATTTATCGTTGTAGTTGGAAAGTAAAATCCAGTCTTTTTCTTCAGGAAGACCAAGAATTGAAACATCCAGATTTTGGCCGGCAGCATCGCGGGTTTCAAATAACCATGGCTTTTGAGGATACCAAATCGAACTGCTTCCTCGGAGTTCAATTCCAACGTTACCGTTAAAATCGTTGGCTGTATCGGTAAACCGGTTAACTCCACTGCTGTTGTTTACAATTTTCATTTTAGCCGAAACTTTCGGTTCGTCAACAATTGTTTTTCCTTCTGTATCAATAATAATCAATGGTAAATCGGTATAAAAACTGCTGATTCCCTGTGCGTTTCCAATAAAGTGGAACAACAAAAGGAAAAAGATTGTGATAAAAACAGGAAGGTATTTGACGATTCTCATTGAATCTATTTTAAATGTGAATATAAAAAAAGGATGACAGCCACCGTCATCCTTTTTTTAATATTTTTCTGCAAGTAATATTCATTATCCTGATTTAAATTCTGAACTCTGAACTCTGAACTTTGAACTCTGAACTATTTTATCCCCCGGAACATTCTACCCAGCCTTACTTTTGCAGGAAAACTTCTGTCTTTATCCATAGAAAGCCATATAAATTTTGCCTTTCCAACAACATGGTCTTCGGGCACAAAACCCCAGTAACGCGAGTCGAGCGAATTGTGGCGGTTGTCGCCCATCATCCAGTAGTAATCCATTTTGAAAGTGTAGCTCGCTGCAACCACTCCATTGATTTTTATTTCGCTTCCGTTTACTTCAAGCTTATTCCCTTCGTAAACACTGATTACCCGGCTGTAAAGCGGCAAGTTATCAATTGTCAGTTGCATGGTTTTGCCTTTTTCCGGAATTGTAATTGGTCCGAAATTATCGATATTCCATTGAAAATTCTGATTCGAAGGAAAAATATCGGGTTCCCATATTCCTGGTTCTTTAATATATTTTTCCACAGCTGTAACATTGGCAAATTCCTTTATTTTGCCCACATTTTCTTCAGTCAATGGAAATTCATACTGTTCGCTTGAATAAACACCGCGGTCATCAACAGCAATTTTTAACTTTTCCAATGCCTTCGGATTTAAAGAAGTTCCATTGGTTTTTACAGTGTATTTATGTTGCATTCCGGGAATCGTTTTTTGAGGTTTTCCATTCACGAAAAGCTGTCCGCGTTCCATTTTTATTTCATCACCAGGAATTGCCACGCAGCGTTTAATATAGTTTTCGCGTTTGTCAACCGGTCGCGAAATGATTTCCCCAAAATTGCGTTTGTCGCTCCAAACCCTGTCGCGGCCATACATCCGGATTAACTGGTAATAACTTTGCGCAGGAATGTTCATTGCTACAGTATCACCTTCCGGAAAATGAAAAACAACAACATCATCATTTTTTATTTTGCCAAAACCAGCCATTCTGTGGTAGGGTTTCTTAATCCATTCAACATACGATTTTGTGCCTTTTGTGAGTGGCATTGTGTTGTGCACGAATGGAAACGACAGCGGAGTGTTTGGTGTTTTCGGACCATAAGCTGTTTTACTCACAAACAGATAGTCGCCCACCAGCAACGATTTTTCCATCGATGAAGTTGGAATTGTGTATGCTTCGATAAAAAACATACGGATAAAAGAGGCTGCAATCACAGCAAAAATTATGGCGTCAATCCATTCCACAACCTTTGTTTGTCTTCCGTTTGGAGGATTTTTCTTTTTCCAGAATGCCCAGTGTACCTTTTCAGTAACATAGATATCGAAAATTACACCAAGGCCAATCAACCACCAGAAATTTCCCAACCAAATTACCCAAAGCAGGTATAAACCGCCCATGGTACCAAATTTAAACCACTTGTTAGAAAGTAATTCTTTCATATTATATCAGTTTTTTTTAAATGTTCAGTAAATCCTGCATGGTAAGAATACCTTCGTGATCGAGGCAGTATTCAGCAGCGAGAACAGCGCCAAATGCCAAACCTTTGCGGCTTTTGGCACTGTGCGTTATTTCAATGAAATCCACTTCCGATTCGTATTTAATTGTATGTATTCCGGGCACTTCACCAAGACGTTCCGATTTTATATTCAGTTCATTTTCAGCAGGAGTTTTATCATTCACCCAACTGGTTATGCCGGGCAATTGATTCAAAATATCTTCGGCCAGACTAATTGCAGTTCCGCTTGGCGCATCCAGTTTTTGTGTGTGGTGCACTTCGGTCATTTCCACTTTGTACTCCTTGTGGTTGGCCATCAATCCGGCAAGTTTTCTATTCAATTTGAAAAATAAATTAACACCAACTGAAAAGTTGCTGCTGTAAAAAAATGTACCATTCATTTCGGTGCATTTTTTAATTACTTCGGCTTTTTGATTTAACCAGCCCGTCGTTCCGCTGACCACCGGAATTCCGGCATCAAAACAAATGTTGTAGTTATAAACTGCCGAATGAGGAATTGTAAATTCAATTGCAACATCGCATTTACGAAGATTTTCAACAGTTAAATCCTGTGGATTATTAATATCGATTATCAGGTTAATTTTGTGTCCGCGTGAAATTGCAATTTTTTCAATTTCCTTACCCATTTTCCCGTAACCGATTAGTGCTAAATTCATAAAAATATATCCTCCTGCTAAAATTAAAGGCACAAAGATAAAATATTAACAAAGAAAGCTGCATCCATCAAAAACTAAAAATTATTTCGACAAATGGGAAGAGTTGGGGGATGAACGGGAATTTGGTTTACTATCTTTATCAACATAAAATTTTTGTGAATGAGTAAGACTGATAGGGAATTCCAGATTTTTGCCAAACCAGTTTCAGGTGCGTGTAATTTGCAATGCAGTTATTGCTATTATTCCAGCGAAAACAAAATATTTGTTGATTCTGCCGTTAAGCGAATGGATGATGTTCTGCTCGAAAATTACATCATTCAGCACATTGAGGCAACAACTGACGATTTAGTAATGTTTTCGTGGCATGGCGGGGAACCAACACTGGCAGGGATTGATTTTTACAGAAAAGCAATCATATTTCAGAAAAGACATCTTCCGGCAGGAAAAGAACTTATCAATGGCATTCAAACCAATGGAACTCTGCTTAACGATGAATGGTGTAAATTTTTCTCTGAAGAAAATTTTTTGGTTGGAATTAGTATTGATGGAACGGAAGAAACCCATAACCAGTTTCGGCTAAAGTTAAATGGGAAAGGTACTTTTAACGATGTTGTAAATGGTTACATGTTATTACTAAAATATGGAGTTACTGCTGAAATTCTTTGTGTGGTGAATTCCTCGAATGCTAAATACCCCCTGGAAATCTATCATTTTTTCAAATCTTTAAAAGCCAGGTACATTACTTTTCTTCCTTTGGTTGAAAGAAAACCTGGTTCGGGAACTGGTGTAACAGATAAAAGTGTTTCGGCTGAAGCATTTGGGAGTTTTTTAATTCGCATTTTTGATGAGTGGGTTGAAAATGATATCGGAAAAATTGAAGTGCAAATATTTGAAGAAACGCTGCGTTCTGCATTCGACAAGGAACATACTCTGTGTATTTTTAAAGTCAATTGTGGCGGAGTCCCGGTAATTGAAAGTAATGGTAATTTTTATTCTTGCGATCATTTTGTAAATAAAGAACACCTTTTAGGTAATATTAGCCAAAATTCGATTTCTGATTTTCTCGATAGTCCGGAGCAGGTGGCTTTTGGCGAGCTAAAATCGATAACCCTTCCAAACTCTTGCAAAAACTGCGAGGTTCTGCCGATGTGTAACGGAGAGTGTCCCAAAAACCGGTTTGTTGAAGCACCATGCGGTGAACCGGGATTGAATTATTTGTGTGCCGGGTATAAAATGTTTTTTAATCATTGTCTGCCATTTGTTGAAACGATTAGGAGGGCAGCGGCTGAGGGATATCAATAAAAAAAGGACGGGTCAGCACCCATCCTTTTCACTAACTAAACCAATAAAACTAATCAAACCTAAACTTATGAACTAAAACTTTGAGTCAAAAATAGAGGTTATCTGCCAAACCGACGTTAACTCAATGTTAAAAAATGTGTTTTACAGCATATCTTAATCTAATGTTAATTCATTTAAATTTTTTATGTCAAAAGGAATTCATTTATAATTAAAAAAGCCTTCCAGTTAAATCCAAAAAGGCTTTTTAAAAAACTATACTGAATTAAGTTAAGTACTTTTCTTTTCTTCTGCTGCAATTGAATCGCGCATCGCAGTATCCGCCATTATATTTTTGTATTTCATATAATCCATTATCCCCAGGTTTCCATTTCTGAATGCTTCGGCAATTGCCATTGGAATTTTTGCTTCCGCTTCAATTACTTTGGCTTTCATTTCCTGCGCTTTGGCAATCATTTCCTGTTCAAGCGCAACAGCCATTGAGCGGCGTTCTTCTGCTTTTGCCTGTGCAATATTTTTGTCGGCTTCGGCCTGGTCCATCTGCAATGCAGCTCCAATATTTTTACCGATATCTATATCTGCAATATCAATCGAAAGAATTTCGAACGCTGTACCTGCATCCAAACCTTTTTCCAAAACAACACGCGAAATAAAATCTGGATTTTCGAGTACCGATTTGTGTGAGTGCGAAGATCCAATCGATGAAACAATTCCTTCACCAACACGGGCAAGAACGGTTTCTTCACCGGCACCTCCCACCAATTGTTTAATATTTGCACGAACGGTAACACGGGCTTTTGCAATTAACTGAATACCGTCTTTAGAAACCGCAGTTACCGGCGGAGTATTAATTACTTTCGGATTAACTGACATTTGAACGGCTTCGAAAACATCACGTCCTGCAAGGTCGATGGCAGTTGCCATATTAAAAGTAAGATCGATGTTTGCTTTAGCAGCAGAAACCAATGCATGAACTACTCTTGCAACATGACCGCCTGCTAGAAAATGCGCTTCAAGTGCATCGCGGTTTAACGGAACTCCCGCTTTGGTACCTTCAATTAATGCACGTACAATTACTCCCGGTGGCACTTTTCTGAAACGCATTAAAAACAGTTGTAAGAGCGAAATTTTCACACCCGATACCAGCGCAGAAAACCAAAGCCCAATTGGAATGAAGTACAGCATTATAATAAGTAACACTATCACTCCAATTACTAATCCTAAAAAACCGACTGATTCAATCATTTTTTTCTTCTTTTATTGGTTCAACAATTATTTTATTCAATTGTATTTTAATTATTCTGATATCCGTTTGATGGTCGATAAAAGTACCGGTTGACTGTGCTTCAACAACTTCTCCATTTACCCTGATTTTACCCATCGGTGCCAAACGGCCGATTGTTTTTCCGATATCTCCGACTTTTAATTTATCATGGCTGAAATTCTCCACCTTTCCATCGATTTCTGATTCAAGAATCATTTTTTTCCCAGCCCTCGATTTGAATAAATAGTAAATCATTATGGGCGACGCAATTAAAACTACTGCCAAAGTAATAAATCCGGCAACTGTTCCCAAATCCGAAAAAGCGATATAAACACTGGCGGCAAGAAGAAGAAATCCCCCGATACCGGCAATTGTAACTCCCGGAATAACTGCAAACTCAATAAGAAGTAATACAAGTCCGAGAATTATCAGTAAAACAATGGCGAGTAAACTCATGTCAATCAATTGTAGCGTTAAGGTTTCTTTCGATTAAGGCTTCTTTTAAAGGTTTTAAGGTTTTAAATCCTCCCTTTTTTACATCACATTTTCCCTTGTAATGGGTAATTAATGTGCATTGTGATGCCTGTTCGAAAGTGTGTTCGCAAATTTCAATCAGTGCATGAGTAACATACTCAAACGAGTGCACATCGTCGTTGTGCAAAATCAGAAAATTGTCTTCAGCAGAATCATTGTTGAAATTTTCTGTTGGTTTTCTTTTAGTCTCTTTTGATGTCATTTCTCTTTTTCAATTTCTTTTGCTTGTTCCAAAGTTATTCTTTTTCCGTTCAAATAGGCTGCAATTATTGGATCTTTTATTCCTTCCTGCCTGATTTGATTTTGCATTACAACTGCATCTTCATAATTTGAAAGATTTCCGGTGGTATAAACAACTACGCCTTTTTCATCGGTGTAGTTTTCTACTTTTCTTATTACTGATATTTTACTGAAAACCGGTTTCAGGTTGTTTGGAATTCCACGGCTGTAGGCTCCAAGTTGTATTTTGTAAACAATTCCCGATGGTTTTGATTTCGGGGTTGATCGTTCGGCAGCCCGATCATCAATAATAACTGGAGGAATAATCAGTTCAGGAGAGTCAGAAATGGTCACAGCCTGAATAGTATTTTTATTATTTAATTCCTGCGCAGTAGCGCTTAATTCGTTTATAAATCTTTCCGTTTCCTCAGGGGTAGCATTTTGCCAGTAACCGTTTTCGACGGATTTTGCCTGCAAAAACAGTTGGTCCACAACGCTTTTTAATTCATAGGTCTGGCTTTCCAACGCAAGTATTTTTTGACCGAGTGAGTCTTTTTCCGAATACGATTTTGATGTTTTATATTTACCGCGAAGGTTTTCGGTTTCTTTTACAATTTCTTCTAATTCTTTTTGTTTTAGGGTTCCTTCCTTAAAATATATTTTTCCTTCTTCGGTTTTAAAATTGGAAACAAGGATATAAGTGATTTCATCATTAATATTGAATTCAATTTGTTCTTCAACAGGCTCAGGTTGCACAATTTCCGACTTTGAAATTTCTTCAGCATTTTGGTCAGATACAATAACCGAGCTGTCAATTTCCAAACGAAGTGCCTGCTCTGTAATTACCAAAATGGTGTCTTCAGTGGTTTTAATTATTGTTGAATCAATTAAATTGGGTTGTGGGGCTGGAAGAATTTCATCAGCTGTTTCGATAGTTTCAACTGCAACTGCCTCAATTCCAGTTGCTGCAACAGCGGGAACGACAGTATCAACTGACTGTTCAACTGTTTCAGAAGTTTTAAACGGATTAATTTTGTTTGAACATTGTTCTATTTTCAAACTTAAATTTACCCTTTCCTGGTCGTTTTCGCTTGCAGCTGTTTTGTAAAGTTTGTAAAATGCCAGTGCTTTTTCCCATTGGTTTTTGGCATGATACTGAACTCCAAGATAGTAATCAATATTCAACGGCGTAACTTCTTTGCTTGCTTTTTCCAGATAGAACAAATCCTGGTCAGAATAATGACCGTTTTCAGTGCGACAGGCTCCGTAAAAATAATTGACCATAAAATCATCGGGCCGTTGATCAAGTATTTTTTTGAAAAGAGGTTCCGCTTCAGAAAATTTTTCTTTATCAAATAATAAAATGGCTTTTGTAAGCGGATTTTCCTGAAATGATTCTGCATTGGACCATTTCGGTGCAAACAAAAGGAGAAATATTATTGTTGAAAACGATATTAGTGATTTAAGCTGCATAACTGAGTTCAAACATTGTTCAGGGTAAAAATACAAAAAAAATAGTGCCTCAAAGAAATTTTCAAACCCATTTCGAACAATAATTATGAATAGGAAATAAGCTGAGATTTATCATTAATAACATATATTTGTAAAATTTTAAAACCAGATTAATTATGGCAAAATTTGCAGCAGGCGATAAAGCTCCCATGTTTGAAGGAGTAAATCAGAACGGGAAAAAAATCAGTTTAAATGATTTTAAGGGTAAAAAACTTATTCTTTATTTTTATCCGAAAGACAATACTCCGGGTTGTACAGCCGAGTCGTGTAACCTGAACGATAATTACGAAATGTGGCTGAAAAAGGGTTATGAAGTTGTTGGGGTGAGTCCCGATGATGAAAAGTCTCACTTGAAATTCATCGATAAATTCGGTTTGAAATTCAACCTGATTGCCGACACTAAAACTGAAATTTTGGAAACATTCGGAGTCTGGGGCGAAAAAAGCATGTATGGCAAAAAGTACATGGGAGTACTCAGAACTACTTATGTAATAGATGAAAACGGCATTATTGAAGCGGTATTCGAGAAAGTCGACACAGGTAATCATACAAAACAAATTATAGAAGCGTTAAATATTTAACCTCAACAAATCATGACAAAAGACGAAAAATTGGAAGTGAACAAAGAGAAGCTGAAGGCACTTCAGCTCACAATGGATAAAATTGAAAAAAGCTACGGAAAAGGATCTATAATGCGCCTTGGCGACCGCGTTGTGGATGAAGTTGCTGCAATTTCATCGGGCTCAATTGCCTTGGATGTTGCTTTGGGAATTGGCGGATATCCAAAAGGCAGGGTAATTGAAATTTTCGGACCTGAATCTTCGGGAAAAACAACCCTGGCCATTCATGCCATTGCCGAAGCTCAAAAAGCCGGAGGCATTGCTGCAATAGTGGATGCGGAACATGCTTTCGACCCGTATTATGCAAAAAATCTTGGAGTAAACATCGATGAATTGCTGATTTCACAGCCCGACAACGGTGAGCAGGCTTTGGAAATTGTTGATAGCCTTATCCGTTCCGGAGCAATTGATATTGTTGTTATCGACTCGGTGGCAGCACTTACTCCAAAAGCTGAACTTGAAGGCGAAATGGGTGATTCGAAAATGGGTTTGCAAGCCCGCTTAATGTCGCAGGCTCTTCGTAAGCTTACTGCCAACATCAGTAAAACAAAAACCTGTTGCATTTTTATAAACCAGTTGCGTGAAAAAATCGGTGTGATGTTCGGAAATCCTGAAACCACCACCGGAGGAAATGCTTTGAAATTTTATGCATCAGTTCGTTTGGATATCAGGAAGATTGGTCAGGTGAAAGATGGCGAAGAAGTTCAGGGTAACAATGTTCGCGTGAAAGTGGTGAAAAACAAGGTAGCACCGCCATTCCGTAAGGCTGAATTTGATATTATGTACGGCGAAGGAATTTCAAAATCAGGCGAAATTGTCGATTTGGGAGTTCAATACAATGTTATCAAAAAAAGCGGATCGTGGTTTAGTTATGGTGAAACAAAACTGGGACAAGGACGCGATACAGTGCGCAGATTAATTATGGATAACCCGGAACTGGCGAAGGAATTGGAAGTTAAGATTGTGGAGTCGATTACCTCAAAAACTACGCTTGTATAAATATATTATATAAAAAGACAGTGATACTGGGTGAACCGCTTCTGTCGATTCATCCAGTTTTTTTTAACAACATACAAAAGTCGAAATGAAAGTTTTAAAATTTGGCGGAACATCCGTTGGCACTGCTGAAAACATTAGAAAAGTTAAAAGTATTGTAGAAAGTCAGACTGACAATGTTATTGTGGTAGTTTCTGCTCTTGGTGGAATTACTGACAAAATATTGACAGCAGCATACAATGCGTCAAAAGGGGCAGGCGACTTTCATGCCGATTTATACGAAATAAAAAAACGACACGAGGAAGTTATACACTCGCTTTTTAATGGTTCCGGCTCCATAAAAAAAATTGTTGACGCGCTTTTGGATGAACTTGAACAAATTTTAACCGGAATAACCCTTGTTGGTGAATTAACGGCCAAAACGCTCGACCGGATTGCCGGAATTGGTGAGCGGATTTCATCGCAAATTGTAGCTCAGTTTATTGGTGCCAGGCGATTTGATTCTTCTGAATTTATCAGGACCGACAGTAATTTTGGAAAGGCAGCAGTTGATTTTGCCGTTACCAATATAAATATTCAGGATGTTTTTTCTGGTTTTAAGGGAATTGCTGTTGTTCCGGGTTTTATTTCGAAAAATGCCAAAGGTGAATATACAACTATTGGCAGGGGAGGTTCTGATTACACCGCAGCTATTATTTCTGCTGCGCTGAATGTTGAAATTCTTGAAATCTGGACCGACGTAAATGGGTTTATGACTGCCGATCCACGGATAATCAGTAAAGCATATACCATACCCGAATTGACTTATTCGGAGGCGATGGAATTATCTCATTTTGGTGCCAAAGTAATTTATCCGCCAACAATTCTGCCGGTTTATAAAAAGCAAATCCCAATTCTGATAAAGAATACTTTCGAACCTGAAAATCCGGGGACACGTATTTCGCACAGTGTTGCAAATGGAACAGATAGAATAATTAAGGGTATTTCATCGATTTCGGGAATAGCACTGGTTACATTACAGGGAATTGGAATGGTTGGTGTTACCGGAATTTCAATGCGTTTATTTACTGCACTTGCCCGGGAAAATGTGAATGTGATTCTTATTTCACAGGCATCATCTGAAAACTCTATTAGTATTGCTATTGAAGAAAAAGCAGTTGAGATAGCAAATAACGCCATTCAGAATGATTTTGAAAAGGAAATCTTAAACGGACAAATTAACAAAGTTGCCATTGAAACCGATTTGTCAATTGTGGCAATTGTTGGCGAAAACATGAAGCATTCTACCGGGATTGCAGGAAAGCTTTTTTCGACAATGGGCAAAAGCGGGGTGAATATTATTGCAATTGCACAGGGAGCTTCCGAATTAAATATTTCCTGGGTTGTTCGGAATGATGTTTTGCGTAAAGCATTGAACGTTGTGCATGAATCATTTTTCCTCTCGGAAAATATTGAATTGAATGTGTTTTTAATGGGAATTGGAACTGTTGGCGGAAATCTGCTTCAACAGTTGTATAAACAACAGGAAAGATTACTCAGGGAAAAACACCTGAAAATAAAACTGACAGGAGTTGCAAATTCGCGCAAAATGGTGTTTAACCGCGATGGAATTGATATTAACACGTTTAAGGAAATCCTTGATAAATCTGAAAAAATATCCTCCTTGCAAGGATTTGCCAACGAAATAAAAGCAATGAATATTTATAACTCGGTGTTTGTTGATTGCACAGCTTCTGATTTGGTGGCTACCATTTATAAAGATATTCTCCGTTCAAATATTTCAATAGTTACCGCCAACAAAGCTGCAGCTTCATCAGAATATAAAAACTATGCTGAAATCAAAAAAATAGCCAAACAAAAAGGAGTGAAATTTCTATTCGAAACCAATGTTGGAGCGGGTTTGCCAATTATTAACACTTTAAACGATTTGGTAAATTCGGGCGATAAAATTCTAAAAATTGAAGCCGTTCTTTCGGGCACATTGAATTATATTTTCAATACAATTTCGGATGATATTCCTTTGAGCAAAACCATTAAAATGGCAAAAGACGAAGGTTATTCAGAACCAGATCCGCGAATTGATTTAAGTGGTGTGGATGTAGCCAGAAAAGTGCTGATTCTCGCACGCGAATCGGGTTATGAAATTGAAATGGATGAAATTCAGATTAATCGCTTTATTCCCGATTCTTTTTTTGAAGGAACACTTGATGATTTTTGGAAAAACATTTCACAACTTGACAGCGATTTTGAACAAAAACGAAAAAAGCTGGCAGTTGAGAATAAAAGATGGCGGTTTGTTGCCAGGTTCGAAAACGGAATCGCAGAAGTGGGTTTACAGGAAGTGGATTTAAAACATCCGTTTTTCGATTTGGAAGGAAGCAATAACCTGGTGATGTACACCACCGAAAGATATAATCAATTTCCGATGCTTATTAAAGGATACGGTGCAGGCGCTTCTGTTACTGCGGCAGGAGTTTTTGCCGATTTAATCAAGGTTTCCAATATTTAATTTAAAAAACAATTGATGAAATATATAATCATACTCGGAGACGGAATGTCAGACGAGCCTCTTGAAAACTACGGAGGAAAAACTCCTTTGCAAATGGCGAAAAAGCCGAATATCGATTGGCTGGCCAAACATGGTAAATCGGGTTTATTTATTACTGTGCCAAAAACCATGCACCCTGGAAGTGAAATTGCCAACATGGCCGTTTTGGGTTACGATGTTGAAAAAGTTTTTGAGGGCAGGGGAGTGCTTGAAGCTGCAAGCATGGGAGTTACGCTGCAACCGGGCGATTTGGCGCTTCGCTGCAATTTACTCACCATCGAACACGAAAAAATTAAAAATCATTCAGGGGGTCATATTTCAAGTGCAGAAGCAAATGAATTGATTAAATTTTTAAATGAAAAACTGGGAAATGGAATCATCCGGTTTTATCCCGGCGTTTCCTACCGTCATTTGCTTGTTGTAAAAAACGGAATAAAAAACTTGCAATGCACTCCTCCTCATGATGTTACCGG
The DNA here is from genome assembly GCA_035467235.1 of Draconibacterium sp. Taxonomy (GTDB): domain Bacteria; phylum Bacteroidota; class Bacteroidia; order Bacteroidales; family Prolixibacteraceae; genus Draconibacterium. Next base: position 49,645 of record DATITY010000612.1, read on the forward strand.
AACTTTGTTTGAGGAAGTAATGATTCTTGGAAAGACTCAGGAAGCAGAGGAGACAGCTGAATTATTAAACCGATTGATTCTTGAATCGCAGAAATTACTCGAAAATCACCCGGTTAATATTCATAGAAAATCATCAGGAAAAGATCCAGCCAACAGTATCTGGCCCTGGTCGCCGGGTTACAAACCTGCAATGCCAACTTTAAAGGAAATGCATGGAATTGAAAAATCAGCCGTTATTTCAGCAGTAGATTTAATTCATGGAATTGGAGTTTATGCAGGTATGGAAGTAATTCATGTTGAAGGTGCCACCGGATTGTACGATACCAATTACGAGGGAAAAGCAAAAGCTGCAATTGAAGCATTAAAAACAAACGATCTGGTTTACCTACACATCGAAGCCAGTGATGAAGCGGGTCACGAGGGTGATGTTGAGCTAAAAACAAAAACCATTGAATATCTCGACCAACGGGTGGTGAAGTACATTTTGGAAGAAACTGCAAAAATGAATGAGGAAGTTGCCATTGCCATTTTACCCGATCATCCAACACCTTGTGCAATAAAAACACATACCCACGACCCCGTTCCTTTTACGATTTATTATCCGGGAATTCAACCCGATGAAGTTGAGGTTTATGATGAATTCAGCGTTAAAAAAGGATCGTTTGGAACCATTAGGGGCAATCAGTTTATTAAAACATTTTTATTGAATTCTTAATTGCCGGCAAATTTGTTTTGATGATATTTGTCATGAATTTGTGAATAGATCATTAAACTTTCTTTGTTATTTTCTGTTTCTGATACTATTAATTCAATTGTAATCTAATTTTGGATTCCACAACGTGTGTTAATTATTCTGAACCGGCGTATGAAATATTACAGCACAAACAAAAATACCCCCGAAGTTTCATTGAAAGAGGCAGTTGTAAAAGGGTTAGCTTCCGACAACGGTCTTTTCATGCCCGAAAGAATCAATAAATTTGAACCTTCATTTTTTAGTAATATTCAGAATCTTACTTTTCAGGAAATAGCATTTGAAATGGCCAAAAAGTTTTTTGGAGAAGACATCGAAGAAGCTAAATTAAAAGAGATTGTTTATGGTACGCTGGATTTTGACTGTCCCGTTGTTAAAGTAACCGATTCAATTTATTCACTAGAACTTTTTCATGGACCAACACTTGCTTTCAAAGATGTGGGTGCCCGTTTTATGGCGCGGTTACTAAACTATTTTTTGAGCGACAGAAAGGAACAGGTAAATGTGCTTGTTGCAACTTCAGGGGATACCGGAAGTGCAGTAGCAAACGGGTTTTTAGGAGTTAAAGGTATTCATGTATATGTGCTGTTTCCCAAAGGGAAAGTGAGTAAAATTCAGGAATCACAATTTACAACACTCGGTAAAAATATAACTGCACTTGAAATCGATGGTACTTTTGATGATTGTCAGTATTTGGTGAAAACAGCTTTTCTTGACGCCGAATTAAATGAAAAACTAATTCTTACTTCAGCCAATTCAATAAATGTAGCCCGTTTTTTACCACAGGCATTTTATTATTTTAATGCGTATGCCCGGTTAAAAGAGCTCGGTGTATTGCAAAATAAGGAATTGGTTTTTTCTGTGCCGAGTGGAAATTTGGGAAATATCACAGCTGGTCTTTTTGCCCGTGAAATGGGATTGCCGGTCGCAAAATTTATAGCTGCAAACAATGCCAACAACGTGGTTTTCGAATATCTCGAAACCGGGAAATATCAGTCCCGTCCATCGGTTGAAACCATTGCAAATGCAATGGATGTTGGAGCGCCAAGTAATTTTGCACGGATTCTGGATTTGTATGGTCATTCACATAAAACGATTTCAAAAATCATAAAAGGAAGATGGTATTCAGATGCCGAAATCAGGGAGATCGTGAAAAAAGTCTATCTGGAAACCAACTATCTGTGCGATCCTCACGGGGCCTGTGGTTTTGAAGCTTTAAAGCAGGATTTAGGTGAAAATGAAGTTGGCGTTTTTTTGGAAACTGCGCATCCTGCAAAGTTTACAGAAACGGTGGAAGCTATAATTGGAAAAGGAAGTGTGCCATTACCTGAGAAACTGGCCGCATTTATGCAAGGCGAAAAGAAAAGCGAATTGCTAGGAAAGGAATATGAATTGTTTAAGGCATATTTGATGAAAAAAGTCGATTAGAAATTAATTTAAGGTTTTATCTGACAGAAAGTAAATTTATACGTATATGAAATAAAAATCAGATTAGTTTGATTTGCTGAAAAAAATATATCTTTAACGCGTTGTTTATCAATTTATTGTTAACAAAATTTAAATATGAGACAACTTAAAATATCTAAACAAGTAACGAATCGCGATACCTTATCGCTTGATAAATACTTGCATGAGATTGGAAAGGTGGAGTTGCTCTCTGCTGATAAAGAAGTTGAATTAGCCAAACGTATAAAGTCAGGAGATCGTGAAGCCCTTGAAATGCTTATTAAAGGAAATCTTCGTTTTGTTGTTTCCGTTTCAAAACAATATCAAAATCAGGGATTAAGTTTGCCCGATTTAATTAACGAAGGAAATCTTGGACTAATTAAGGCGGCAGAAAGATTTGATGAAACCCGGGGATTTAAATTTATTTCCTATGCAGTTTGGTGGATTCGTCAATCAATTCTTCAGGCATTAGCCGAGCAGGCGCGAATAGTCCGGCTTCCACTAAATAAAATTGGTTCTATTAATAAAATCAATAGGGCATTTAGTAAGTTAGAACAGGAATTTCAGAGGGAACCCACCATCGAAGAGGTTGCTGCTTTAATGGAAAGCAGGTCTGAAATAATCGAAGATTCACTCAATTTTTCGAGTATTCATGTTTCAATGGATGCGCCGTTGCGCGATGAAGAAGCAAGCAATTTGTACGATGTAATGTTAAACGATGATTCTCTCGACCCTGAAGAAGAATTAATGAATGTTTCGTTACGCAAAGAAATTGAACGTTCATTATCAACACTTGGCGAACGTGAAGCAGAAATTCTCAGGTGTTATTTTGGATTAAACGGTTATCAGCCATATACATTAGAGGAAATTGGCGAAGAATTTGGTTTAACGCGTGAACGGGTGCGCCAGATTAAAGAAAAAGCCATCAAAAAATTAAAAAACCAGTTTCGAAACAGGCTGCTCAAAGCTTACCTCGGATAGAAATCAGATTTATTTATGAGTCGAATCATTGCTCCTTCAATTTTATCAGCCGATTTTAACAATTTAGGAAAAGATATTGAAATGATTAACCGTAGCGAGGCTGGTTATATTCATTTTGATGTGATGGATGGTGTTTTCGTTCCGAATATTTCATTTGGGATACCGGTAATTGAGCACGTAAATAAAATTGCCAAAAAACCGCTGGATGTTCATTTGATGATAGTCAACCCGGATGCATTGATTGGTTCTTTTGTAAATGCCGGCGCGTCAATAGTAACTGTTCACTATGAAGCATGTATTCATTTAAACCGCACGATTCAGATCATTAAAAATATGGGAGCCAAAGCCAGTGTTTGTCTTAATCCACATACTTCGGTAATAGTTTTGGAGGATATAATTGCGGAACTTGATATGGTTTTGCTGATGTCGGTAAACCCGGGTTTTGGCGGGCAGGTTTTTATTGAAAATACCTATAAAAAGGTGAGACAATTAAAAAATCTTATCGAAAAAAATAACCCCGATTGTTTAATTGAAGTTGATGGTGGAGTTAATTATGAAACAGGGAAAAAACTTTTTGAAAATGGAGCTGATGTATTGGTAGCAGGAAGTTTTGTATTTAATTCAGTAAATCCGACTGAGACAATTCGCAATCTGAAAATGTTATAACTTTTGCCTGATTTCGATTTCTTTACACAATTCTTTATTCTTTTCAATCAACGGTCTGGAAGCATTTCGCAGCATACATTCGGCAGAACAATCGGAGCAGTTGTGTTGCATTGAAAAGGTATCTTTCTGGAAATTCACATTCTTTTGAACACTCTTTTTTCCTTTGATTTTTCCGATTGCTTTTGAAACTGCCAGGGCAACTGCAGCTCCAATAATCATGTACGTTATTATCTCCTGAATCATTCTAAACAATTAAATTGCCAATGTTATAAACCAAAAATGCTGCAATCCATGCCAGCGAAGTGGTGTAAAATACAGCAAATATTGCCCATTTCCAAGATTCTGATTCATTTTTTATTGCCACCACAACTCCAATGCAAGGGAAATAAATCAGTATAAAAATTAAAAAGGCAAGTGCAGTGGGCGTTGTAAATACAGGTTGGCCAATATTTTTACCTGTTTCAAATTTTTCGTTTTTCAACTTTTGCTGAAGGTTAACGGTTGTTTCGTCATCAACAGTTTGGTACAATACTCCCATGGTGCTGATTACTATTTCTTTGGCCGGAAGACCTGCAAGTAAGGCAATGCTCATCTTCCAATCGAAACCCAACGGACGCATCACAGGTTCAATAAACTTTCCAAATCTGCCTAAATAGGAATTCGTTAACCTGTCAGATTCCATTTTGATGTTCAATTGCGAAATTGTATTTTCCTTTTCAACAGAATTTATGGTTGTATTTTGCTCAATTAGTTTAATTTCCTGATTTAAAGCACTGGTATTTTTTGTTTCCCTCGGGAAATATTCCAGCGCCCAAACAATAATGACTCCTATTAAAATAATAGTTCCAATCTTTTTTAGATAATGCTTGGTTTTGTCCCACATGTGATAAAGCACATTTCTTAAAGTGGGTAATCGATAGGTGGGCAACTCCATAACAAAAGGAGTTTCCTTATTTCTGAAAAATGTTTTATTCAGAATTTGTGCGGTAATAAATGCAAACACAATTCCAACTGCATAAATTCCAATTAAATAAAGCGGTTGATATTTATCGAAGAATGCAGAAATGATAAGAATATAAACCGGAAGCCGGGCACTGCACGACATAAATGGAATGATTAACATGGTGAGAATTCGGTCACCTTTATTTCGCATCGACCGTGTGGCGAGAATTGCCGGAACGTTGCAGCCAAACCCCATTATCATCGGGATAAACGATCGGCCATGCAGTCCGAAACGGTGCATAATTTTGTCCATTATAAAAGCTGCCCGCGCCATGTAACCTGTACCTTCGAGAAGCGAAATAAACAAAAACAAAATCAGGATATTGGGTAAAAATACAAGTACACTGCCTGCGCCGCATATTATTCCGTTTACAATTAAATCTTTAAGCATGCCTTCGGTCATCAGTCCCGCAACGAAATCGCCAAATGCAACAATCCCGATATCAATCCAATCCATCGGATATGCACCTACTTTGAAAGTAACAAAGAAAATAAGAAACAGGATCGAAGTAAAAATGGGAAATCCTAAAAGAGGATGAGTTAAAACACTGTCGATTTTTTCGGAACGGGTTTTTTCACTTTGCCGTGGATTCCTGAATGTTTCTTTAAGTGCCCCTGTTATAAAACTGTATTTCGCATTGGTAATAATGGTTTCACTTTCTTCCTTTTCAAGGGTCTCAATCTTGTGAATCTCCTTCTGTGTGCTTTTCTTAATATCCTCATAATTAGGGTAATGAGAGAGCAATGATGAAACCTGCCCATCTTTCTCGAGTAATTTTATGGCCAGAAACCTTGATGAAATTTTGTCGGTAATGGGTTGGTTTTCTTTTATTTTTAACCGCACCATTTTAATAGCATCTTCCAAATCCTTGCCGTAATTGATATGAATGTGCCTCGAAATTTTATCTTTTCCCTCAAAAACTTCAATTACCTTATCGATAAGATTTTCAAGTCCGATTCCTTTTGAGCTGATAGTTGGAACAAATGGGATTCCGAGCAATTTAGCCAGTTCATCCTTATCAAAGAAAAGTTTCTTTTTTTCAAGTTCATCATACATGTTTAGTGCTGCAACAATACGCACGTCCATGTCGATAAGTTGTGTGGTGAGAAAAAGGTTTCTTTCCAGGTTGGTGGCATCGAGCACGTTAATTACAATATCAGGAGTTTGTTCGTAAATAAATTCGCGAACAAATATCTCCTCCTTCGAATAGGCTGTTAAACTGTATGTTCCGGGTAAATCAAAAAAATTAAATGTGTATCCTTTTGTAGTAAAAGTGGCCTTTTTTATGTCAACTGTAACGCCACTGTAATTTCCTACTTTTTCTTTTGATCCCGATATAAAATTGAACAGTGTTGTTTTTCCACTGTTTGGATTTCCGACCAGTGCAATATTGATGATTTTTGTTCTTTCCGATTGATTTACTAAGTCAATGTCGCGATCGATAACTCCCTGGTAGTTTTCGTTCTCCGATTTTATAAATTCATTTACTGGAATTACTTCAATCAAATCGGCTTCCGACTTACGCAGAGAAATATTATAATTGATAATTTTAAATTCAAATGGACCATTAAATGGGGCATTTTTAATCACCTTCACCTCTTTCCCTTTGATAAAACCCATTTCAGAAATTCTTTTCCGAAAAGAACCGTGCCCCAGAACCTTTGTAATTACTACTGTTTCGCTATGCTTAACTTCACTTAATTTCACTGCCCCTCCATCCCCTGCATTAATTATTTATAATCGTTTAAAATAAGCATCGCAAATATAATCCAATTCCATAGAAATGAAATAAAATGCAAATCTTCTTTACATATTACAACAAGTGACTATTTTTGTTCGAATTATTAGATGAATATGGAAGAGAAACAATTTTATCACAACATTCAGAAGGTACTCGATGATTTGCCTGATAACTTCAGTATTTTGGAAGAGCAGATTGATATTGAGGTGCAAATAAAATATTTTGAGCTGGCAAAACAAGTTCGCTCGCGGAACATGGCAAAAGAACATTTTGAAAACAGGGAGCAATTGTTTTTAACTGATTTAAGTGATGACAAAAAACGTGAGATTTTATTAGCAATAGCCGCCATTGACGATGTAAAGGCATTTCGTACCATTGAAAAATTTGTTGCTTTGGCCGATGGAGAGATTAAGCAATGGGCAGTGCTTGCATTACAGGAAAGCAGAATGCTTATTCAAAGTTCGCTGCTTGACGAGCAACAGGTCTTTATTTCAACCGGATTGGGCGGAAAAGGTCAGAAATTGAGGTATTATGTTGTTTTTATCAATAGAAAACAGCAGGGTATTTTAAATGCCACACAGCAAAAACTGCTTAAAGAAGAACTTATTTTTGAACTGAATCAAAACGAAGGTGAGTTTGAGTCAATGGATTTTTCAGAAGGATTTTCAACAGTTTTGGTAATGCTTCCGCTACAATCTGATTTAAAAAAAATATTCAGGAATATTATTGACGAATGCAATCAATATGGTGATTTTCTGGACGATGACATGATTGTAACCAATGTTCGGGTGATGTCGAGAAACGAAATATTGGAAATGGTTAAACAAAACAGAAATCAGGATTTTGATGATTTTACTGAAATTGATGATTCTAATGAGGATTAAATATTAATGCCACCGGCTGTTTTTTTCAATTTGACTAAGGTTTTTGATTTTTTGGAATGAGAATTACTTCCCTGATAAAATATGCGTTATAAATTTGAATCTTTATAATAATTATCAAAAAGTATTATATTTGCACCGCTTTTAAGGCAAAATAATGGCCCTGTAGCTTAATGGATAGAGCATCTGACTACGGATCAGAAGGTTGGGGGTTCGAGTCTCTCCAGGGTCACTGAAAATCAAAGAGTTGCAAATTTTGTAGCTCTTTTTTATTTGAATGTGGAAACAATGTGGAAACAATAATTTTTTCTATTTCATATTAAAGGCTAAATTTCACATATTAATATAGATAATAATAGCTATTTGAGAACATCGGGAGTTCGATTCAAATTTAATTACGCTTTGTTTATATTTTTGGGATTAAACCAAATTAATCACTGACAGAGGTCGAAAACACAGGAATAATGTGAGAGCCTGTTTTGAAATATAAAAATAAAAATTTTAAAGGCTAATTAACAGGCATTTGTTAAGAATAAAACAATTGGTTATCAGTTAGCTGCACTTACTGGTATTTTCTTTACACTAAAATAACGACAAAATAGTGTAATATGAAAAAGTACCCGAGTGATTTAACCGATAACCAGTGGCAAGTTATAAAAGAATTATTAGAAAACGGAAGAAGACGAAGGCATGAATTGCGGGAAATAATGAATGGGATATTATATATAACAAAGTCAGGTTGTCAATGGCGGATGCTACCCAAGGAATTTGCACCGTGGCAAACCGTTTATTATTATTTCAGGCAATGGAAATTCAATGGGGTTTTAGAGGAAATCCATGATTATCTTGTTGGTAAAGTGCGGCTGAAAAAAGGGAAAAGTCCAACTCCGACGGTAGGGATAATTGATAGCCAGTCAGTAAAAACCATTAACGTTTGCCAGGACAATATTGGATACGACGGAGGGAAAAAGATAAAAGGGAGAAAAAGGCACATCATAGTAGATACTTTAGGGCTAATCCTTGCAATTGTAGTACATTCAGCAACTACCCATGACAGTAAATCTGCTGAACCCGTATTTAAAGAACTCAAAAACAAATACCTGAATGGGATAGTTAAAATCTTTGCCGATGGAGGATATCGGGGAGAATTAATTGAAACTGCCCGGTTAAAATTTGGATGGATACTTGAAATCGTAAAACGAAATGAAACCGGCAAGTTCCAGGTATTGCCAAAAAGATGGATTGTTGAACGTACTTTTGCATGGATATCATTTCAGCGAAGAACTTCCAAAGATTATGAAAGACTCTCCGAAACAAGTGTTGCATTTGTTCAACTTTCAATGATTCGTGTGATGCTTAATAAATTTTAAATATGATTTCAAAACAGTCTCTTATTTGGTGGTAGCTTAATCATTATTTTGGGGTTTTTGAACTTTTCAAACAATACTGTCTCTGATTACGACCTTCAACAACTCCTCTCCAAAACCAACCTCTTCAACCTTCGTTTTCCGCAGGAGCGGGTTTATCTGCACCTCGACAGGCAATCGTACTGGGCTAACGAGGATATCTGGTTTAAGGCGTATGTAAAAAACTCGCCCATTAACGAGGGCAATCTGTATATCGAAATCATCAACGCTTCGGGCAATGTGGTGAATAAAAATATTGCCTGGGTGCAAAACGGCCTGGCGTATGGCGACTTTCATCTGGCCGACACACTTTCCAGCGGAGTTTACCAGGTTCGGGCGTACACCAACTGGATGCGAAATTTCGACGAGGCGTGGTTCTTTCGCAAGGATTTGGTAATCTGGAACGCACGCGACAAGAAAATTGAAAGTGAACCTGTGAAACTGCGACAGCGTGATATTGATTTACAGTTTTTCCCCGAAGGCGGAACTTTTGTTGCCGGGGTAAAAAACAGGATTGCTTTTAAAGCCACCGATAAACAGGGAAAAGGAATTGATTTTGAAGGATCAATTGTTGACGAGTCGGGCAACAAAGTCGCTGAAATCAAAAGCAATTACAAGGGAATCGGCAGTTTTGTTTTTGAGCCCGAAAGCGGGAAAAAATACACTGCCGAAGCTGTTTTTGCCGGAAATGTAGAGAAACAAACTGACCTCCCGAAACCGCAAAACGAGGGAGTTCTTTTGTCGGTTAACGCTTTGGATGCTGCAAAAATCGGGATTCAGGTACTTGAAAAATCATCAAAACAGGAAACCTGGTTTCTGGTTGCTCAAAGCGGCGGAGAGATTTTTTATCATACAAAAATTGCTACCGCTAACGGAACAAGTAACCTCGAACTGGATAAAACAAAACTTCCGGGCGGGATTTTGAAATTCACTTTGTTCAGTTCCAACTTGGTTCCGGTTTGTGAGCGACTGGTTTTTAACAATTACGTGGATGTTGTAAATCTTATAATTAAGCCCGACAAACCGGATTATAAACAGCGGGAAAAAGTAAAAATTGGTGTAGCTGCCATAACCGGCGGCGGATAACCCTGCGAAGCCAATCTTTCGATGTCGGTTTACAACGTTGCAGCCCAGTTAAAAGAGAACGAATTTGCCAACAATATTTTCACCCATTTTTTGCTCAGTTCCGAGTTAAAAGGAAACATTGAAAACCCGGCTTATTATTTTAAAGACGATAGTTTAACAACTCAGCTCGCTCTTGATAATCTGATGTTGACCCACGGTTACCGGGAGTTTGAGTG